>LUZO01000234.1 GCA_001603685.1 Bacteroidales bacterium Bact_23 | reverse complement strand
CTCTGTATATAGATTAAGGTATGCCATTGAATTGAAATATTTTCGGATAGAAAACCAACAGGAATGGATTTTGTTGGAATTATTCTTAAAACCTGGCCTGAGTATGGCTCCATTTTGAATAAAGGTCATTATTTTTGTCCGTTCAATCTACAGCTATGGAAACAGCATACCTGATGCTCGGGAGTAATCTGGGCGACCGGCTGCAAAACCTTCGGCAGGCGCTTGAGTTGATTCCGCTGAAAGCCGGACATGTCAGGGATATCTCACCCGTTTACGAAACCGAACCCTGGAATGCCAGGAAAGACCTTCCTTTCCTGAATATGGCCGTGTGTATTGAAACGGAATTATGCCCCACGAGGCTGCTGAGTGAACTTCTTGGAATAGAAAAGGAGATGGGCAGGATTCGGGATGGAAGCATAAACGGGCCCCGGCCGATTGATATCGACATTCTGCTTTATGGCAAAGATATAATAGATGTTCCCGGCCTTCAAATACCGCATCCGCGTATGCATTTGCGCAGATTTGTGCTTGTGCCGCTCAACGAAATCGCCGCAGCGGTCGTGCATCCCGGATTCGGGAAAAGTGTGAATTATTTGCTCGGCGACTGCAGCGACCAGTTACCGGTCAGCCATTACAAGGACCTGAAAAGCGCACCAGCCGGAAATGAACTATAACTTTATCGCAATTGAAGGAACCATAGGGGCAGGGAAAACCTCCCTTGCCACCATGCTTTCAGAAAAACTGAATGCAAGGCTTATTCTTGAGCAGTTCGAAGATAACGATTTTCTCCCGAAATTCTACCGTGAGCCTGATAAATATGCCTTTCCGCTGGAATTGTCGTTTCTGGCAAGCCGCTTTCAGCAACTGAAAAACGAGCTTTCTGTGCCCGACCTGTTTCGCCCGCTCACCATTGCCGACTATTTCATCAACAAATCGCTGATTTTTGCGCGCAAAACACTGGCTGACGATGAGTATAAACTCTACGCCAGGCTGTTCAGCCTGATAAATCTCTCCATTCCAAGACCCGACCTGCTGGTTTATCTTTATGTTTCCGTTGACCGGCTGAAAGAAAATATCACCAAAAGAGGACGCCCTTACGAAATGGATATCGAAACCGGATACCTCGAAAAAATTCAGAGCGGTTATTTCGATTACATCAGGCAGCAAACCGGCATGAGAATTCTGGTTATTGATACCAACAAGCTTGATTTTGTGAACAACCCCGACGATTTTGAACTTTTGTACCGGCAAATTATCCGTGACTATCCGGTGGGAACTCACACACTCACACTATAAGGTGGTTTCTGTAAAACATTTTTAAGCGGAATTATCTTATGTTTAAGTTTTTTGTTAATTTTATCTCATAAAAATTATTAATAGCAGAATCTGCTAATGTGCTGTATAATAATGTGTTGTGTGTAAAGTGGGGTTGGTTTCTTAATATATCTTTTTAAATGGAGTACTCAATTCCTTTAAACTATTTCCTGGTAATCCTGCTAATCGTAATATTGGTACAGGGTTATCTGTTTGTCTATTATCTAAGGGCATCGCGCGAAAAGAGCCGGATGATCAGACTCCTCAGCAGCCAGAATAAATCCATACTCCAGGCACAGGAGGAACTGACAAAGGCAAAAGAGAATGCTGAGGAATCTGACAAACTGAAATCGGCTTTTCTTTCCAATATGTCGCACGAAATCCGAACCCCACTGAATGCCATCATGGGTTTCTCATCGCTGTTGCTCGATTCTTCGCCAAGCGAAGAGGAGCAGAAGCAGTTTATAAGCATCATTCATTCCAACAGCGACAAGTTGCTCGATCTTATGGATGAAATATTTGATATTGCACAAAATGAATCGGGCCTGATTGATATGCAAAAGGAGCCTTGTCAGGTTAATGAAATCCTCACCAGTCTGGTTACCTTTTTCAATCTTGAAAAGGGAATTCTTGGGAAAGAACATATTTCTATCAGGGTGCAGAAGGCAAACAAAGACCATAACTTTACCATATACACCGATGCGAGAAAACTCAGGCAGGCGATTTACAATCTGGTGGAGAACTCGCTCAAATACACAGAAAACGGTTTTATAGAACTTGGATACGAATTACTTGACAACTCCTTTGTCCAGTTTTTTGTAAAAGATACCGGCATCGGTTTTCCGCAGGAAAAGCTGGATGTTTTATTCAGTAAATTCAGGCAGGAAGAGGAAGATCATACCAGAAGCTATGGCGGAATTGGTCTTGGCCTTACTCTTTCGAAGAAGTTTGTGGAACTGATGGGAGGGGAGATGTGGGCCGAATCAAAACCCGGAGTGGGCTCTGTATTCTACTTTACGCTTCCCGGACAGCCCTGAACTGTATGAAATTATAGCCCGTAAAAACGGCTGTTTAAAAGCCCCCCGAAAAACAATACAATTCGTAAAAATACTATTCGAATAAAAAAAAGCTGCTCATTTGGCAGCTTTTTACATTTTGGTTATCCGGAACCTTAACTCTGAAACTCTTTAAGCGATTCCATCAGCTTTTTGCGGGTAAAGAAAATTCTGCTCTTCACGGTTCCGATGGAGAGATTCAGACTCTCAGCAATTTCTTTGTATTTGTAACCTTCAGTATGCATCTCAAAAGGTAAGCGCTGATCGGTTTCCAGTTTTGCTATTCCCGCCTTAATCTCTTTTGTGTTGATTTCAGACTCGGGAGATACAAAATCCGATTTCCTGGGAATGTTGAGGTAATAAAGATCCTCGGTATTGTCAACAATGGTGTTTGCCTTCTGGTTTCTGCGGTAGTTGTTGATGAAAGTGTTCTTCATGATGGTGTATGTCCATGCTTTCAGATTCGTGTCACTTTCAAATTTGTCCTGATGTGTCAGGGCCTTCAGGTATGTGTCCTGAATCAGGTCTTTTGCCTCTTCGCGATTATTTGTCAAAGTGTTGGCAAAATATGAGAGATTGTCGTGAAGACTAATAAGCTTGCGGCTGAATTCTATTTCTGACATGGTTAGGTATCTTTAATTTGACAATCTATGTTTAAC
>LUZO01000233.1 GCA_001603685.1 Bacteroidales bacterium Bact_23 | reverse complement strand
TTAAGATATTGCTGCCCAATAGCATGGCTATCAAGATTATGAATATCATATAATAAGAATTTATATGGAAAACAAGCCCAACCAGGACGAAAACGGAACTGCCATTCAGGTTTTACGCGACGAGAATAAACGGCTGAGCGAAGCCCTGAAACATCTGGAATATCTGAAAAAACAGGAACAGGAGCTGATTAAAGCCAAAGAAGATGCCGAACGCGAAAACAGGATGAAATCGGACTTCCTTGCCATGATGAGTCACGAGATCCGCACCCCGATGAACGGCGTAATCGGAATGACCAGCCTGTTGCTGGATACCAACCTGACCGTTGAACAGCGGAATTTTGTGGAAACGCTGAGGGTTAGCGCCGACAACCTGATGACCATCATCAATGATATCCTGGACTTCTCAAAAATTGAGTCAGGAAAGATGATTCTCGAAGAGACACCGTTCGAACTGAGAAACTGTATTGAAGATGCTCTCGACCTGTTTGCTCAAAAGGCAATAGAAAAAGGAATTGACCTGCTCTACCTTATCCAGCCCGATGTATCACCCTTCCTGCTTGGCGACATTACACGCCTCAGACAGATACTTATCAACCTGATTAACAATGCTCTCAAGTTTACCGAAGAAGGTGAGGTCTTTATTTCCATCGAAAAAATCAAAGACATTGATGGCTATCAGGAGTTACAATTCTCAGTAAAGGACAGCGGTATAGGCATTCCCAAGGAGAAAATCGGAATGCTTTTCGATGCTTTCATTCAGGCCGACCCCACCACAACCAGACGCTACGGCGGAACCGGCCTCGGACTGGCCATAGCCAAACATCTCGTCGAAATGATGGACGGCACCATCTGGGTGGAAAGCGAAGTAGGAAAAGGCTCCACATTCTTCTTCACGGTACGCCTGAAAACTTCGGGCATTGGCAAAACGAAACTCTATGTAAGGGGACAAATTCCCGAACTGAAAAACAGCCGTGTACTGATTGTTGACGACAACGAAACCAACCGCCACATTTTCACCCTGCAGTTCGAATCGTGGGGTATGGTTCCCTTCACGGCCAAATCGGGGCAGGAAGCGCTGGCAATCATCGAAGAAGACGAAGAGCCGTTCGACCTGGCGGTAATTGACATGCAGATGCCGGCAATGGACGGCCTTGAACTCGGCCGCGCCATCAAGGAGGTTCCGTTCAAAGGGGATGTCCCCATGATTATGCTCACTTCGCTAGGCAAGATAAACAAGCTTCCCACCGATATTTTCGACGCTCAGCTCTCCAAGCCGATAAAACTTGCAGAACTTTTCGAAGAGGTGCTCCGGGTCATTGCCGAAGCACGCAACCGCCGCAGCAACCTTGCCGATCATAACATTGACAAGAACCTCGCCGCCAAACTGCCGCTCCGTATTCTGCTGGCCGAAGATAACATCACCAACCAGGATCTGGTAATTACCCTGCTCAGCAAAATGGGATATAAGATAGACGCGGTAGAAAATGGCCGGAAAGTTCTCGAAATGATGCAGCGCAAAAGATACGACATCATTCTGATGGATATCCAGATGCCTGTAATGAACGGCATGGAAGCCACAAAAGTAATCTGCGAAAAATATCCGGAAGAAGAACGGCCAAAAATCATCGCCATTACTGCAAATGCAATGCCCGGCGATAAAGAGCGGTATCTCGAAACAGGTATGGTGGACTACCTGCCAAAACCAATCAAATTCAAAGATGTTCAGTCCGTACTGATAAAGTGGGGCAAGAAAAAAGCCAACTAACTTAAAAGCCCGGCAGTTCCGGGCTTTTTTATTAATAGATCTTACGATGAGCAGAGCATTCGTTAACGAAGACAATCACCACGAAATTCCGTTCGTACCTCCCCGCGCCGACCTGCCTCCTGGCGTACCAAACTATGTTACACCGGCCGGAATGGATGCATTGCTGAAAGAAAAAGAATCGCTGCTGGCTGAGCTCAAAAACACGATGGCCGGCAATGAGCGTGACAACCCCGGCGCCGTTGCCGTACTGAACATTAAGCTGCAGATGCTTGAAAACCGCATAACTTCCGCACAGGTAATTAATAATGAGGATAGTATTTCAGATGTTATCCGGTTCGGCTCCATTATAAAACTGGATATCGGAGACAAAAAGCAGATTCAGGAATTTCAAATCGTCGGTGTTGATGAAGCCAACCTGAAAGAGGGAAAAATTGCATTTATCTCACCCCTGGCGCGACTTTTATTAAATAAGAAAACCGGAGATTCTGTAACATTGCAACTCCCACGGGGAAACAGAACCTTCAAAATTATATCGTTCAGATAAGCCGTGTTGAAATTC
>LUZO01000232.1 GCA_001603685.1 Bacteroidales bacterium Bact_23 | reverse complement strand
CTCCAAGTCTCTTAATATACTTATACATAATTACTTACATTTTTTGGTCAAGATTCTTTCCGGTCTCAATGTGATGAAATCCCGGAAGGTAAGTGGTCATTACCCTAACGATCTCAGCCTTGGTCAGGTCGTGAGACTGAAGCACAGATTTCAATTCATCAACCATATTCCTGATTGTTTCAATGGAACGGCGCGGAGCATTTTTGATGATTCCCAGCGAAGTGAATGTTTCCATATCCAGAACTTCGCCTTCGGTGTAGAACTCTTCAAAAGTCTTTTCGCCTGAGGTATCTGACTCAAAGAAATAGACCGGATATCGTTTGGAATCCCGTTTCATAACCGAGGCCTCATATCGTGCCTCTTCCTCCGAAGCACAGATCAGTGGCTCATACCCCTGCTGCTGCAGGTATTCAATGGTAATATCCTTAAAGTTCATCATCTGTTCTTCCTCCAGTTTGGGGAAGAAAATTTCTCCGCTATCCCCAAGAATACAAGCCATAAGGCAAATCTGCCCCGACTCCTGGGGCGACACAAAAAAGCGCCGGATATCAGAAGGGCACGACAACGGCTGGTTTTTCATCATTCGCTCAAGGTAACCGGCCAGCAGGCTCCCGTTTGAGAACGCCACATTGGCAAAACGCGCCGTTGTGATGGGAAAATGCCCGGCATAAGCCATGATTACCTCTTCCATGATTTTTTTGCTGGCACCCATGATATTCACCGGGTTGGCAGCCTTATCCGTTGAAACGCAAAAGAAATGTTCCGGCGGCGTGGCAGCAAGCTTCGACAGCAGTTTTTCCGCTTTTAGAATATTGTTCTCAAGCAGTGCAATTACCGAATACTGATCCTTTTCACTTCTCACATGCTTGTGCGCGGCAAAGTTGGCAACAATATCAAATGGCCCGGCATACTCAAGAATGCGATCGAATACCGCATCATCGAAATTGATCGGGTAGGTTTTGTAGTCTTCGGGAACCCGCATTTTATAGGTACTTCGCAAATCACGGGTCAGTTCGGTAAGATAATTCTCGCTGAGATCTACCACATAAAGCTTTGAGGGGTTATATTTCAGCAATTCCCTAATAAATGAGGAGCCGATGGTACCTCCCCCACCGATTACGAGCGCGGATTTTCCTTCAATTCTTTCATTGAGTTTACCGGCAAAGCGGGTCAGATCGTCCTGAAAAAAGCTCTTTTCCCTGAAAGTAATATGTTTCGATATGAATGATTCTATATTGATCATAAGACAAATTATTAATGTTTTAAGAGTTTACGGATGGTTTTCACCACAAAAGCCCGTGCCTCATCGGTGATATTTGAACTGGATGGCAGGCAAAGGCCGTTTTTAAAAAGCCCCTCCGAAGTGCCGTCAACATAGGCGGGAGCATCGGCAAATACCGGCTGCAGATGCATTGGCTTCCACAAAGGCCTGGTTTCGATGTTTTCCTTTCCCAACTCATCATACAGAAATTCACGGTTAATGCCTCCGGTTTTTTCCGGATCAATCAGAATGGTTGTTAGCCAGAAATTGGAGAAATAGCGGCTGTCCGGCTCTTCCTGCAGAACAATTCCCTGAATATCTGAGAGCTGCTTCCAGTAAAAGAAATGGTTCTCGCGGCGCTTTTTCACTCTGTCGGAAAGAACTTCCATCTGCCCCCTGCCGATGCCGGCGGAGATATTGCTCATACGGTAGTTGTATCCGATGTGGGAATGCTGGTAATGAGGCGCATTATCCCGCGCCTGGGTTGCCAGGAACAACGCCTTGCGGCAATGTTCCGGATTGGCCGAAAGCAGTGCACCACCACCCGAAGTGGTAATGATCTTGTTTCCGTTAAATGAAAGGATACCAATCTCACCGAAAGTTCCGGTATATTTTCCCTCAAAGGTTGAGCCAAGCGATTCGGCGGCGTCTTCAACCAGCGGAATGCCGTATCTGTTGGCAATCGCCATTATTTCATCCAAACGGGCGGGCATTCCGTACAGATGTACCAGCACAATGGCTGCCGGCTTTTTACCTTTACTGATCCGGTCGTTAATGGCCATTTCGAGAAGTGCGGGGCTCATATTCCAGGTGGCAGGCTCCGAATCTACAAACACCGGCGTGGCGCCCTGATAAACAATGGGATTGGCCGATGCCGAAAAGGTAAATGACGAGCAGATGACTTCATCGCCCTGCTTTACGCCAAGCAATATCAGCGCCAGATGAATGGCCGAAGTTCCGGAAGCCAGACAGGTGCAATGTCCCGCACCGGTAAATTTCACAATATCCTCCTCGAGGCCGGTAACATTAGGCCCCAGAGGGAACACCTGATTGCGCCGGAAAGCATCGTCAATATATTTCATTTCATTTCCGCTCATGTGTGGAGATGAAAGCCAGATTTTTTCGCTCATAAGCAGCTATTTAAAGTATTCTTCCTCTAGTTTCTTTCCCAGAAGGGTGTATGCAATGATTTTAAGATCAAGCAGAAACGACATGTGCTTCACATAATTGTTGTTCAGGCGAACCTTATCGGGATAGATTACATGGTTGTTAAAATAAACCGGATCGTCCTGCACCGCCAGCAACTCCTCTTCATTGGCATATTTCAGAGTTGCCACACCGGTAAGCCCCGGCCGTACAGAGAGCAACAGCCGGTCATCCCCTTCCAGTTTATCCGCATAACCCGGAACATCGGGCCGCGGGCCGACAAAGCTCATATCTCCCTTAAAAACATTCCAGAGTTCGGGCAACTCATCAAGTTTGTATTTTCGCAATAGGGCGCCAAAAGGCGTTATCCGTTTCTCTCCTCTCACAGTTACTGAACTGCCATTGTGGCCAACCGACATGGTCCTGAATTTATGCATAATGAATTCCCTGCCACTCAGGCCTATGCGTATCTGATGAAAAAAGACGGGGGAACCATCTGATAATGCGATAATTAAGCCAATTGCCAAAAACAAGGGAAAAGCAACTACCAACCCCGCAAACGATAAGAGAATATCAAACAAACGCTTCAATTTCAGATATCCCGTTTTCCCCTTGTGCTGATCCAATACCATAATATCCCAAGATATTCATGCATTGCCGAATCAAACCTCGAAATGTTTGAAGGTGAAGGACTCCATCTGACCTGGAAAATACCGGCCAATGAAGATGTTTTAAAATTTGCCGGAGCCGCAATTGGTTGCAGATGATAGTGTTCAAACCACAAAATCGCTCTTCGCATGTGGTTTGCACTGGTTATCATAATGAACGGCTCTTCATTCCCAAACGCTGCAAAATAGGCCATTGCTTCTGCCTTTGTATTTCGCGGTGTAGCAATTGCCGTTATCACGCTATCCGGAATTCCCAGCGATACTGCAGCTTCCTTCAGAACATCGGCCTGCGGTACCGGATCACTTCCACCCCAGCCCGAAGTTACAATCCTCACATTTGCAGGCAGGTTGTAAATCCTGATTGCCTCCGAAATACCACCGAGAGCTGATGACGAAAGCTCATTTATTGCCGGGAACCCTTCAACGGTATGATGCCCCTGGCCCAGTACAAGGATGTTAACCGGATTCCTTCCGGCATTACCGAGCTTTGAAACATCAAACGGACTGAACTGCTTTTCCAGATAATAAGTCAGCAGATAGGGAACCGGAGCAGTTGAAACCAGCAACAGCCATAAAAGCGAAACAATGAGCCAGCGAAATGATGCCCGTTTCTTTTTCAAAAAATAAGTCAGTACTGAAACCGCAAGCAGCAGAGAAAAAACTCCTAAACCGGTAAAAAAGAAGTAAATGGCAGCAGGCAGCATTGAATGACCGGGAAATCAGTTGTTTGCTACGGGAACAATCTCAACAAACAAGTAGTCGTTATCCAGTTCTTTCAGGACCTTGATATTATTTCCTTTCTGGTGAAGATTGTATATCGAGGTGTTGTTTTTCGAAATTGTTGAAAGACATCTGAAGCCGCTGTTCCAAATGGTGTTATAAATCAGCTCATTCATAGCAGCTGCAATGCCCTGCCTTCTGTAGCCATTATCCACAATACGCCCGATAAAGCACTTCTTATTCGCAAAGCAGCGGAAAAAGAAATACCCGACCATCTTCTCCTGATCAAAAACGCCCATCATGATAAATGCGGGATTGTTATGCAACCGCCGGAGGGTCGCCATATCGAAGGTATGGGGATTGAAAAACCTGAACGACTCTTCAGGCTGGTTTTTGAAAAACTCATGCAATGCCGGCAGATCGGCTGAACTTATTTTTCGGTAAATAAACTCACGGTTTTCGTATCCGGCAAGGAGCTGGTCGAGGTTCCTGAGAAATTTCTTTTTGAACAATACCCCGAAGAGCAAACCATTGAACCACTCAATGATTCTCCAGACAAAGCCCAGGTTGTGTTTTATGAAAAGTAAAATTTTAACCATAAACGGTTAAACGGTTCAGAGGTGACTAATTCTTCAGGTACGGAGTAAGCATCGGCTTTAAGCCCTGCTTTACAGGCAATTGCCATAACAACCTGCACCAGTTATGATTTCCTTCAATCAGTTCAGGACCGTGATCGGTAACGGCTACATCCCAGCCAATGCTCTTGTTTTCGGGATGAAGCAGCGCCGCCTGTTTTATCATTCCGAGGATTTCATCCCAGTAAGGCACCTGAAATCCAAGAATTGGTTTTCCTGTCACCGGATGAATGGTTTCCTCTTTTTTGGTAATATCGCTGTAGATACCGGCTCCGTTCACAACTCCGGTTTCAATGTCGAGGGGAGCTGCAATGTTACCTGCACCCATGTTGTCAACAGCAGAATTTACCGATACCCTCAACCTTGCACCAAGAAACTCAACATCACCACCATTCAGCTGGGAAAAAACCCTAACGGTATTCAGCCCCGAAGGCGAAAGCGCCATCAGCGATTCATGCTGCTTCACAAATTCCTCCGCAAGATCAAAACCATTCTTTTTCATAAATGGCAGGAGGTTCTCCTTACTGAATTCATCAGCCTTGAATATTTTAACCTCTTTGCCAACCTGACCGGTTGAAAGTTTCAAAACAATCTTGCCGGAAGGATTACTCAGCAACAGCTCAATTTTGGATGGATCATTCTGAAGCTGGTCGTAGGAAAAGGATAGGTGTTTTACAAACTGATTGTACTTGCTGATAAATTCGATTTTATTTTCAAGAATCCCGCGAACCGGTTTTGGATTCATGACCAGTTGATACTCATACATATAGCCACTTCCAGCCCATTTTTCTCTCTCCTCACGGGTAAGCGAGTAAAATCGATAGTAGAAATAATCGAGCAGGGATGTATTGTACCGGAAAGTGGAAATGACGGAATCCGTTAACAGGAATAATCCGGACTTCCTGCTCTCTTTCCGGGCAAATTTCAGAAACCGGCGATATTTACTGAGGTTCTCGTGCTTCAGGTAATAGGCAAAATAGACAAACCTGTAGAAAATGCTTCTCATATTCGGTAGAGGATTCAGAAATTTCAGATGGTGTTAAAATAACAATTCTGAAACAGTTTTGGATGTTACCGGAGATCAATTTCAGTATAAATACCTACCTGCAGTACCGGTTTTTGGATACTATTTTAGTTTTCGCTCCAAACCACCCTCTTTACATAATCGGTGTATGAAAGGATTATTCTCACCACCTTATCCGAAACATTCGGCATGGAATAGTCGCCTACCTGCCTGAAATTCCGGTTTTCAATATCCTGCGCCATTACCTGCACAAGCCCCTGCATCACCCTTTCGGGGTTCAGGCCGACCATCATAACCGATGCCTCTTCCATTGCTTCTGGGCGTTCGTGTGCCTCGCGAATGTTCAGCGCCCTGAAATTCAGGATGGATGACTCTTCGCTGATGGTGCCGCTATCTGACAGTACGGCTTTCGCATTCATCTGAAGTTTAATGTAATCGGTGAGGCCAAACGGTTTCATCAACCTGACCAGCGGGCTGAACTCAATCCCCTCTGATTCAATCATCTTCCTGGTTCTGGGATGTGTGGTAACTATCACCGGCACCTGATAAGTAGTTGCGAGATCATTAAGGATCTTCACGAGATTACGGAAATTTTTCTGCGAATTGATATTTTCCTCCCTATGTGCTGAAACAACAAAATAGCGGCCTTTTTCGAGTTCAAGCCCCTTTAAAATCTCAGACTTCTCAACTTTTGGTAAATAACTGTTCAGCACCTCAAACATCGGGCTGCCGGTTTTTATTACCCGGTCGGCAGGCAGTCCCTCCCGCAGCAGATATTCACGGGCTATATCACTGTATGTCAGATTTATATCGCTGATATGGTCAACGATTTTCCGGTTTGTTTCTTCGGGTACCCGCTGATCGAAACAGCGGTTTCCGGCTTCCATATGAAAAATGGGAATATGCCTTTTCTTGGCCGGAATGGCACACAGGCAACTGTTGGTATCTCCCAGAACCAGAAACGCATCCGGCTTTTCAGCCTCAAGTATGGGATCTATCTTTATCAGAATCAGGCCAATGGTCTCGGCAGCATTTTTGCCGGCAGCTTCCAGAAAATAATCCGGTTTGCGCAAGCCCAGATCCTTGAAAAATATCTCATTCAGCTCATAATCATAGTTTTGGCCTGTATGAACCAAAACATGATCGATGGCATCACTCTGATCAAGTTTTTGAAGAACGCACGACAAACGAATGATTTCAGGCCGTGTTCCAACTACGGTGATGACTTTCAGTTTTTTCATAAATTATTTAGTTACTGTACCAAAGATGATATTTCCACCCCAACGCTGCTGCCATCAATCTTTTTAACGGCAACCCCGGAATAATACAACCACTGATGTTCCTGATCGGCGTACTCAGCAAACTGGCACATCCCAAACTGGAAATAGATATGATTGAATTTATCTTTCTGAAAACTGTCAATCATTCTCGCCTTGCCGGTTTTATCGTCATACATCCAGATATAGGCTTTCTGATCCATATTCACGGATGAGGGCTCAACTGTGGTGCTAAAAAAGCACTTATCCCCTACTTTCACCGAACTGATAACCGAACTTTGAATTGACGCAACATTTTCAAATTCAAGGGTTTTCCGATCAAAACGCCTGATGTAATTATGATCGGTCTCGGAATCAGTAGCATAAACGATTTTATCTTCAAAAAACAGGAGATTGCATACCCTGTACTCCTGTCCTCCCCTGAAAACGGTATTGAAAGTGGCAAACTTATCGGTTGTATATCCGATGATACACTCTCCATTGAGATCTCCGGTTGAGACCCAAACAGCAGAGGTATACTTGTCGTAATAGACGCCATGAATATGGCGGATGCTTTTTTCAGGAAAGGTATAGGCGATTTTCCAGCTACTCCCCTTGTCTTCCGACATATAGATATGAACCGAATTGCGCTCTGCGTTGTGGTAATACTCACCGAAATAGATGTTACCTTCTTTATCCTCGCAGAAATTCAACGGACGGCTGCCGCGTATGATATCAAAGCACTTTCTGAACCGCCGGGATTCTTCATCGTATTTGAAAAGCCCTTTTCTGGCAATGGCTATCTTATTTCCGTCGGAAAGCGTCTTGTAAAAATAAACTTCAGCACGGAACAGACGGCTGATAAGCCGTATCCGCGAAGCCAGGGAGTACTTCAGATCCGTTATCTTTCCAAAATATTTCCAGTTGGAATCCGCATAATTATATCTGTAAAAGCGATACCCTTTCGCTCCTATCAAATATCCCTTCCCCGCTTCAACTACCCGGATATTCCGGAAAAACTTTTTACCCTGCTGCTGGCTCATGCCGATTATCTCATTTATTTACAAATAGCTATAGCTAAACATTTTCGAAATAGGTATCGGGATCATTGGGATCGAACCACTCGTTGATCCAGAAAATGGTATACAACTCATCTTCCCCTATGTTGGTGATATTGTGGGTAAACCAAACCGGCATATCTACATAGGAGGGCTCCTCACCATTCAGCAGGAATTCATGTACCTTACCGGTTCCGATTTGCCGGAATTCAATTTTTGCTTTCCCACGAATTACAGCAAACCTCTCTATTTTTCTCGTATGGAAATGATTTCCGCGGGTAATTCCCGGCTTGGTGGTTGAAAATGAAACCTGCCCGCCGGTTCCCAGTCTGACTGTTTCCACAAATGAACCACGATTATCCGTATGCTGAACAAGCTTTACCGGGTAGAAATCTTCAGGATCAATAAAACTGCGATAGGTGTTGAAAAGGTTAACTTCAAACGGAGATCCTAGCGGCGGGATTACGCCTTTTTCAAAATAAAGATCCCGGTAACTAAGCAATAGTTTCAGAATTTCCGACACTTTGTGCTGAGAAGTAAACGGCACATTAAACACCTGAGCATCAACAGCACCGGAAATAACTCTGTAAAACTGCTCAACCAGTTCGCCAATATAGATCAGCTTCACTTCGCTGTCGACATGAACCTCGGGTGCGCCTCCATGAGTGAGCAAATGACAGAAGGTTGCGATAAATGAATTATGGAAAGGCTTTCCAAACGGGCCGAAAACATTCGGGATGATCAATGAGGTGATTTTCCCGCCGCTTTCCGACGCCCACATCTCAAGCATTTTCCGCCCTTCCTTCTTCGACTTTCCGTATGGATTATCCAGCTCTTCCTGAATTGATGACGAAAAAATAATATGAGCCTTGCTTTTTGCAGTTCTAAGGGCTGAAATTAGTTTCTGTACGAGTTCAATATTGGTGTTATAGATCACCTCCGGATCCTGATGGCGGTTCATAGCTGCCAGATGCACAATTACATCGCATGAAGCAACGAAATCATTTAGTTTAACCGGATCGTTAAAATAATCATCTGCAAAGGGAATCCGTTCTATATCAGGCTTTAAACCAAGCAGGTTAAACAAATGGGATCCCATAAACCCGCTCTGGCCAGTAATTCCGACTTTTAACATATTTCAGCCTTATTCTACATTAAAAATAATCACCTCTGCAATTTACGGTGCAATCAGTCCAGATTAAGATCTTTTCTGATGATATCCAGTTTCAGGAGCAGTTTTTTAGTTCCTTCAACATCCAGCCTTTCGGTATTGTGCGAATGATAATCCTCAATCAGTGATAACTCCTGCTGTCCCTTTGAGAAATAAACCTCGTAATTCAGATCGCGGTTATCGGCCTGCACCCTGAAGTAATTGCCCATGTCGGTGGCTTTAGCCATCTCTTCCCGGTTGACCAGTGTTTCATACAATTTCTCCCCATGCCTGGTTCCAATGATTTTAATCTTGCTTTTTGAATTGTAAAGTTCAATCAGCGCTGCGGCCAGATCATGAATGGTAGAGGCCGGTGATTTCTGGACAAAGATATCGCCATTATTCCCATTCTCATAGGCAAAAAGTACCAGGTCAACAGCATCTTCAAGCGTCATCATAAAACGGGTCATATTCGGGTCGGTAACCGTAAGATCCTTCCCGGCTTTGATTTGCTCAATGAACAGGGGAATTACCGAGCCGCGCGATGCCATCACATTTCCGTAGCGCGTGCCACAAATAACCGATTCGGAATTCTCCGAAAGGCCTCTGGCTTTAGCAACCATAACCTTCTCCATCATGGCCTTGCTCAGCCCCATGGCATTTATGGGATAAACTGCCTTATCGGTGCTCAGCAGGATAGTCCGTTTAACTTTATGCTCAACTGCTGAATCCAATACATTAGATGCTCCGATAACATTGGTTTTCACGGCTTCCATCGGGAAAAACTCGCACGATGGAACCTGTTTCAATGCTGCGGCATGAAAAATATAATCCACCCCGTTAACTACATTATCAACGCTGCTTTTATTGCGGACATCTCCAATGTAGAACTTAACTTTCGGATCATTGATCAGGTGACGCATATCATCCTGCTTCTTCTCATCTCGGCTGAAGATTCTGATTTCACCGATATCGGTTTTCAGAAAACGATTAAGCACAGCATTTCCAAATGATCCGGTACCTCCGGTAATTAACAAAGTTTTGCCTTTAAACATTAAACTCGCTTTTTTAGGTTTTTAAACTCAAGGACTCCTGAAAATCTCAGGAATTCAGCAACGATTCGTATAATGAGATGTATTTTAGATAGTTGAGATTAATATTATAAAACTGTTCAGCTCTGAGCCTGCAATTCTCAGCAAAATGCGGTTTACCAAGTTTTATAACCTCCTCAATCTTTTCTGCCAATGAGGCCAGATCTCCTTTAGGGACAATCCTGCCGGTTTTATCGGTTACCGATTCAGGACTTCCTCCGGTTCGGTAGGAAACTATAGGGGTGCCGCAAGCCAATGCCTCAAGATTTGTTGTCGGAAAAGTATCCGCATAGGTCGGATTTGCAAAAACCGAGGCTGTTGCATATAAGGCAGCCAATTCCCCGACACTTTCCGTACGGGGAATCCCAATAATATACTCCGGAAGCATCCTTAGCTCCCTTTTATTCAGTCCCACCAGAATAATTTTAGCTTTTCCCCTGATTAAATCATTTAGCCTCAGGAAATCTTCTAAACCTTTGAATTTGCCCCACACACTGGCTACACCCAGAATAATAGGTTTATCTCCAAATCGGCGCTGCTTCTCTTCTTCACCATATCCTTTTTCCGGAGAAAAACTGTTTAGATCGATCCCATTGTTAATTACACTTATTGGGTATTTATTAAGAAACGAACGACTGAATTCATCAGCCAGCCACTCTGAGGGACTAACAAAATGCAAATTTGGCAAACTGGTAAATAGCGCTTTCTTGTCTCTGAAATTTTTGGTCGAATTATCCATAAACCAGCTTGCTGGATACGAACGCTTTTTGGGACATTGATGGCATTCGGTCTGCCATTTATAACAGTTGGCCGTAACATAATGGCTGCAATGGCCGGTAAATGCCCAGCAATCGTGCAGCGTCCAGACCACCGGTTTATGGAATTCATTCAGGAAATCAAACAAGACCCTTATATTGATGTAATATCCATGTATACTATGCAGATGAATAATATCAGGGTTTATCATTTTAATTTTTTTGATAAACTCTTTAGTAGCGGATACTGAACCAAATCCATGCCTGTCAGCAATTCGGGTCAAAATCAAATGAGCCATTTGACCTGGCAAACCGCCGATCTTAACCGGCGAAGATAAAATCGGCCTTGTGGACCTACCATATCCAAAAAAGGCTTCATGCCCATTTTTCAGAAGCACTTTACCGATTTCCTCCGCAATGCGGCCAGGGGCGTCAGTAATCAGCGCTGAATTGATTTGGAGGACTCTCATGATGACAGATCAATAAAATAATTACTATTTAAGACTATTTTTCGATTCAGTTTTCATTCTTTGGATATGAATAAGGATATTCTTTGTAGAGTTAGATTATAAATGATTACACCCCATTATACCATTAAAAAGAGTGTTTGGTAAAGGTAGTGAAAAATCTATTAGCAAAA
>LUZO01000231.1 GCA_001603685.1 Bacteroidales bacterium Bact_23 | reverse complement strand
CTGCAAGGTTATACTTTTTGATAATACTATCCTTAATATCCTGCGATTGAAGCCATTGCAGCATCTGCTCACTTTCACTCTCATCCGAATAAGGCGCGATGTTCGATGGATAAACCAGCGCATAGGATTTGAATTTTGGTTTGATAAAAACCGAACTTGAGAAGATAACAGCAAGCAAAGCAGCAACAGCCGCAGTAATTAGGAGATGCCATTTCCATTTCAGAAATATTTTCATCAGATTGATGTTACTGAAATAGTTCTCTGTTGTTGGCCTGATGGTGTCCATTATGTTAAAGTTAAACCTTATTTTTTTTGAATGTCGTTTTTTTTAGCGTTTTGAATTCCGGCAATTTTTCAATGGTTATGATAACAATTGCCGATAGCAGAAATGCAGCAATGGCAGAAACAAGAACAATTATCCAACGCACCGGATAAGATTTTCTTTCGGCTTTGTAAGCTGATTCCACTACAAATTTCTGGGGAAGGTTCTCCATTGCATCAACCTTTGCCTCTTCATATCGTGCTTTCAGATAGCTCAACTGCTTTTTCTCATGCTCCAGCATATCGCGCAACGAAACATAAGCGCCGCCATATTGAGCAAGCACATTCAGTTTCTCTTCAAGCGACTTTATCCCCCGTTCGTTTCCGCGGGCAATCTCAATGGCCAGTTGCCTGTTGAACATCTCCGACTGCGACTCGTAATCATAAACGCCCATTTCACGAATTGTGCGCAACGAATCTTCCATAGCGGCAATTTCATCACGCAGTTTAAAATATTCCTGTTCAACAATGGCAAAACCTTTCATTGCACGCTCGCGCTGCATGGCGTTCTTTGTTGAATCCAACAGTTCGGAAATGGAATTGGCAATATCCGCAGCCATCTGCGCATCGCGGTCGAGTACTGTAATTCTCACCGCCATAAACTCAGTACGCCTGAAGGTGATGTTATTTTCGTACTGACGGTAGAGGGTTGTGTTTTTGTATTTTGAACGGGGATTTATCCTGTAGTGATTCATCAGATCAAACTTCTGAATCACTTTATCCCTGATATTGCTTGAACTTAGTATTTGAAGCATCTGTTCGGTCTGTTCATCCTCCCCGAATTCGAGAATATCGGTTTTTGCAGTCGGCTGATCAGTTAACAAAGCCCTTGAGACTGAATTACTGGAAACAGGAAACAGCACTACTGTTGAACGGTAAAGTGGTGTGATAAACAGACTGGATGAGAAAAACGCGGCCAGAATAGCAGCCACTAAAGTAATTATTATCAGATGCTTACGCCAGGAGAAAAGGAACATTCCGAGGCTTGTGGAATCAAAATCCCTGATTTCTGATAGTTTATTCTCCGACATAGTGGAATGTTAGTTCGTTTTGGGGCGTCAAAGATATGTAAAAAATATATTACTCAATAATTAACCCCGATTAAGCTTTTTTCATTCCGGAAACTACCCGGGCGATAAAATAGCGCAAAGGGAATAATCCGAGTATCATTGCCAGTAATCCGGACAGGATAAAAGTGAGGATAAACGACTTAAACCAATGAATGGGAATACCGACTGCCAGCTTGTTAATCAGAATTACCCCCACAACAAAAACAATCAGCGATCCGGCATATTTTGGATTGAATCTTATCCTGAAATAAATCATTACCATAACTATCTGGGCTATTGCCATAATACCCTGTGTGGTAAGGCTTGTCCAGGCCGAACCCAGCGCTCCCAAGCGGGGGATAAGAATCACATTCAGGGTGATGTTCAGCAACATTCCGACGGCAGCAATAATATTCAGTTGTTTAAGATTCCCCTTGGCGGTAAGCAGCGTACCAAAAACATAGGTGGTGGAGATGGCCACAAAGCAGAACATCAGCACCCCGAACACCGCCGCCGACTCCTCAATCAGATGATCGTACAGCAGATCCATGATTTCGAAACGGTAGAACCAGGAGGCGATTGCCAGCGATACCGACACCACAAACAGCAGGGTAAACGACAAGCGCACCAGATTTTCCACTTTCTCGCCTGTTTTTATCTGCCGTGCAAACATAGGCAGCAGCAAAACCGAGAAAAGATAGGCCATATTGCCCGAGGCATCCAGCATTCGGTAGGCATGGGCATAAATGCCCGACTGCTCCTTTCCCGCCACATCGCCCACCAGACGCTCAATCATCACCGAGTCAATCCGGTTGTAGAAGGTCATCAGCAGTACAAGAATGGCAAAGGGGAGGCTCTGCCGCATAATCATCATAAAAAAGGGGAAATTCCAGTTGAGCCGCCTGAATGATGCTTTTTTAATCACCACAAGCATTGCAATAATTGCCGTGAGGATATATGAAGCTGTCTGGGCATAAACAAACCACTCAATTTTAAAGATTCCGCCGGTAAATCCGCCCCAGAGAAGTGCGCTGCAGATGGCAATCATCAGAATCCTGTCGAGCACCGAAAGAATGCTGTCGGTTTTAAACAGCAGCAGGGCCGAGACATTTGACCTCAGATAGAGGATAAACGAAATCAGAAACTGATTGAGCCCGAGCAATCCCAGCATCTTCAGCTCATGACCGCGGTATCCCCAGATGATGGCTACCGTAAAGGTCACGATGAAGTAAACGATTGCCAGCAGGAACTTCAGAATGATGATGCTGGAGAAGTGCTTGTTCAGCAGGTGCGAATTTTGCGCAATATTCCGGTTATTGAAGTTGGTAATGCCAAAATCGAAAAGGATGCTGAACAGAAAAGAGAAGTTGAGTATGGTAAAATAAAGTCCGAAATGCTCAGCGCCAACCACATTCTGCACGGTTCTGTCGATACCGAAAATCCAGAACGGCTTCACCAGCAGGTTAAGGAACAACAGAAAGCCCAGGTTGGTAATAAATTTACGCTGCATACCGGATTCCGATCATCAGGCGGACTGTAACCTTACCGGCGTGGATTGCGCCGGACACCCGCCGGTAATCGAATAAATGTTAAATTTGCGCAAAAATATTATTATTCTCCCAATATTCACTGCGGGCGGAATAATAAAAAACCACTTTAACACAAATCCGATTTGAAAATTGCCGTAAATACCAGATTACTGCTGCATGGAAGGCTCGAGGGCATAGGCTGGTTCAGTTATGAAAACCTGAAGCGGATTACCACCGCCCATCCTGAGCACCAGTTCTACTTTATTTTCGACCGCCCATATCATCAGGAGTTTATCTTCAGCGACAATGTCACTCCCATAGTGGCGGGGCCTCAGGCGCGGCATCCTGTTCTGTACTACATCTGGTTTGAATTTACCGTTAAAAGGCTTTTAAAAAGGATAGGCGCCGACCTGTTCCTCTCACCCGACGGCTACCTTCCGCTCAGGTCAAAGGTGCCATCGGTAACCGTATTTCACGATCTGAACTTTGAGCACTACCCCGCCGACCTGCCCCGCGCCGAGCGGTGGTACTACCGGCGGTATTTCCGGAAATATGCCGCCAAAGCCGACAGAATCGCTACCGTATCGGAATTTTCGAAAATGGATATTAACAGGCAATACGGCACCAATCCCGATAAGATTGATGTGGTGTTCAACGGCGCCAACGAAGCATATCATCCGGTGGATGAATCGGTTAAAGAAAAGACAAGAGAAAAATATACCGGTGGCCGCCCCTACTTCTTTTTTGTCGGCTCGCTGCATCCGCGCAAAAACCTGGTTAACCTCTTCAGGGCCTTCGACCTTTACCGGAAGGAGAGCAACGACAATGCCGTACTGCTCATAGCCGGAGCAAAAAAATGGTGGACCGGCGACATCGCTGCGGTATTTGAAAACATGCAATTCAAGGATGATGTCATCTTTTCGGGAAGGCTTGAAACTTCGGAGATGCGCAATGTGATGGGATCGGCCGTTGCACTGACCTATGTCTCTTACTTCGAAGGCTTTGGCATACCCATTGTGGAGGCATTCCGGTGCGGCACCCCGGTAATTACCTCGAATGTAACCTCTATGCCTGAAATCGGCGGCGATGCGGTTCTGCTGATTGATCCCTTCAAACCTGAAGAGATATCGGCGGCCATGCACAAAATGGCTAACGACCTGCCGCTCCGTGAAAAACTGATTGATGCGGGAAGCCGGCGCGCCGGAATCTTCACCTGGGATAAATCGGCGGAACGACTGTGGAACACCATGGAACGGGTATTGCGCGAGCGTGCAGGATACAGGCCGGAGAAATAAAAAACTCATCCTCCGCGGCTGGCCCGGCTGGCAAAATAACTGTACAATCCTGAAATACTTGAAATTAAAGGATATTCACCTCCGGCTCCAGGGTTACCTTAAACTTTTCCTGAACCGAAGCGATGATTCTCTTCGAAAGATCAACCACCTGGCTACCGCTTGCATTGCCATAATTCACCAGTACCAGCGCCTGACGGCTGTGAACACCGGCATCCCCTTCGCGGTAACCTTTCCATCCGCACTGCTCAATCAGCCAGCCGGCCGCCAGCTTTACTCCCTCGGATCCCGGATAGGCGGGCATCGAAGGATATTCTCCTTTCAGTTTCTCATAATGCGCCTCATCTACCACCGGATTTTTGAAAAAGCTGCCGGCATTTCCAATCTCAGCCGGATCGGGGAGTTTGCTGCGCCTGATGTTGCACACCGCCCGTGAAACGGAGTCAACCGATGGTGATTCGCCCATGGCTTCCAGCTCTGCAGCAATCGATCCGTAGGAGGTGTTCAGAGCAGGGTTCTTTTTCAGGCGGAAGGTTACCGATAATATAAGGTATTGCCCTTTCAGTTCGTTTTTGAACACGCTGTTGCGATAGCCGAAATTGCACTCATCGAGGGTAAACTCACGGAACTCGCCGGTACGCAGCGAGATGGCGTCAAGCATGTAGAAGCTGTCCTTCAGCTCAACACCGTATGCACCGATATTCTGAATGGGGCTGCTGCCCACATTTCCCGGAATCAGGCTGAGGTTTTCGACGCCTCCGTAATTTCTTCCGACGCAAAACCTGACGAAATCATCCCAGTTTTCGCCCGCCATACCCCGTATGTAAACAAACTCATCGTCCTCTTCGATGATTTCAATGCCTTTTGTCGCCACCTGAACCACCAGCCCTTCAAAATCGCGGGTAAAAAGGAGGTTACTGCCTCCGCCAAGGAAAAGCACGGGGCCGTTGTATGTATTGATAAAGCGGAGCAGGCCCGGCAGGGCAGATTCATCGGTAAGGCGGGTAAAAATAGCCGCCCTGACATCGAAGCCGAATGTGTTGTAAGGCTTCAGGCTGTAGTTATACAGAAGCTCGGGTACAGGATGGTTTGTCATGCCGCAAAGTTACACAGAACAGGCAGACAAACTGATCTCCGGGCAAAAATTCCTGAACCGCCCGAATAAGGCACGGTTAAGATTCCAGGGAATATACCATTGGCCTGATTTATCCGTTACCCACGCTTTGTTGCTGCTTTTTCAGCGAAAGCAATGCAATCATCAGCAGGGTTAGTATGCCCGGAAGCACCAGAATGAGCAGCCCCAGCGACGGTTTTTTCTTTCCGGTGGCGGGGTCGTAGGTGAAACAGGAAAAAATCATATTTTCCCGTGGAAGCGGGTATGAGAGGACAAACTCATTATTAATCTCACGGATGACGCCCATAAGAGCATCGGGCCCCCGTATTCCCGTAAGTTTGCGAACGATATATCCGTTCTCATTGATACCGACCAGCAGCGCATCGTGGTCGTACTGCTGCCGGGTGCTGTCCCAGACCGGATAAAATCCGATGGATTCATTCAGCTCAGCGATGTTGTCCGTTACGGCAAAAACCCATTGCGGGTCGTCCTCCCGCTCATATCGCTTCGCCATTCGTTCCATATCGCTCACTTCATCCAGCGGGTCGAAGCTGATAACCAGCACCTTGTAATTCTCTTTTGCATTCAGATTATCCATATCCTCTGAAAGGCTGTTGAGAAACGGACTGCATATCCCGACACAGCGGGTAAAAATCAGGGTGAGGATAACCGGCGACTTAACGTAAAGATCCGACAGCATAACCTCGCCCCGTGTGGTGTTGAGCTTGATGTCGGCAATCTTCGTATAGAGCTTGCTCTCCTCACTGAAGTTATAATCTTCGGGCGCTGACCAGGCAATGCCTGACAGCATCAGGAAGAAAATGAAGGGGAAAATACTTTTAAACATTTTTTGATGATATTGGCAAAAATCAACACAATGGCAACCAGGTAAACTGTTGCAAACCAGGCTCCCAGAGATGCCAGAATAGCGGCGTGTGTGAATTCCTGCGGATATACCGAAAAACGCCTCGGCATTGAATAGGCGCCGCCCAGATAGAACATCAGCACAAACCCGAAACCGCCGATCAGCAGGAGTACGGTGGTGAGGCGGAATGACTTCACCGATGCCTGCGTACCCGCAAATTCATGAGCTACCCAGTTGAAAAATGCCAGGCAGAACAGCACATTGCCCATGGCATTGTAGGTATGGAAATGTGCCGGAACCCAGAGGGTGTTGTGCAGAATCATATTATTCGAAACGGTGGCATCAATTACGGCGCCGATGCCGCCAATCAGCCAGCCCATGATGCCAATGAAGAAGAGGGTATTGGTAAGCGACCACCTGATCCGGCCCCTGTAAACCAGGGCGATTACGCTGAAAGCGGTAACGGCTGCCGCCGGAAGGCTTGCAAAATACGACGCCAGCTGGCCGATCATCTGGAATCCTACCGGCTGGACAAAGTCCATATAAAGATGGTGGAAGAAAGCAGTAAGAATAAACACCAGCGTACAGTTCCACGCCAGGGCCACATACCAGGTTGTTTTAAAACGCGGGCGGCCGCTCGATTCGGGCATCAGCTCATAAACAGCCGCCAGCCCGAGGTAAAGCGATTCGTTGGCAATGGTATGGCCAAAGAAATAGGTCAGGTTCTTCATCAGCAGCGGATCGTTGGTAAAATTACCTCCGGAGAAGTACTCCAGGAAATAGAGTACCAGCAGAATGACTGCCGTAAGCAGACTTACGATGATTCCAATCAGTGAAACGGTGGAGATCAGCACCAGCGGCGGAGTTTCAACGGCGGGATTTTTTGAGAAGTGCTGCCAGGCAAATGCCTGCTTCAGCGAATATTTGCTCAGAATCTGCAGCAGCATTCCCACCGACCAGATCAGCCAGCCGGCACCCAAAATACCCAACCCGAACAGAAATACCGGAGTTGCCCATTTTGCCCATGCCACCTGAAGCGGAAGCGGATAGAGGAAAGTCCAGCCGGCGTGGTATTTCCCGATAAAAGTGGTTGCCCAGATCATCAGCACTCCAATAACCGTAGTAACAAAAGCAAACACATTCAACGAAACCGACACCTTCACATAGCGACCAAGCAGATAGTTAACCGCTACCAGGCCGGCTGCCGCCCATATGCCAATCATGGTAATGCCATGGGTTGTCATCAATGAATAAAAACCAACGGGCGACATGGTTAAGTCCTTGCCCTGGTTGAATCGCATGGTTATCCCGAAAATAATGGCGGTGACAAACAATACTAAAACGGTGATAATCCAGACAGAAGTGATTCTTTTTAATGATCGTGTTATCATAGCTTTTTTACTTTACGGTGAATGAAGTCCTCATGATTGGATGCCCTACCCCACAATACTCAAGACAAAGAACATTATATGTTCCGGGCTCGGTAAATACCCAGCGCAACCGGTTCACATAGCCCGGCATGGCCTGCGTTTGGGTCACCAGCTCAGCCCGGTCGTTGTATATTGAAAACCCGTGATTTACATCAAAACTTGTTACCCGGAACTCAACCGGCTGATTTACCGGCAGCTCAATGGTATCTGACCTGCCAGCGCTCTTCGGGTCAATGGCCTGATATGACATGGTGTAGGAGTACTGCCGGGCAGCAACATACACCACCTTGGCCGGCGTTTCATCCGCAAAAAGGAAGTAAGGCGATTTGGGAAGCGTTACCGTAAGCAGGATAATCAGAACGGAAGCCAGAATCAGCGCAAAAAACAACCGCTTTTTCCCCGCATTTACCATCCCCTTGCCATCTTCGGGCAGCGAGGAGCGGTAGATAAAGAAGAAAAAAAGTGAAATGGCGGTGGCCGCAACAAGAAAAATTGTCAGAAGGATTGCATGTTCTCTCATCTCATTTGATTTATTATAGTGAAACTGCCTTCTGCCGGCATCCGTAATCAGGCATACTTTACCGGAAGACAAGCCATAGTTAAATTCTCGGAACTTCGGGTTTATTTTGCCGGCCTGCCCATTCACCATCCCGATGGAATACCGGCGTGTCAAATAAAGAACAAAGCAGATTTTCAGTAATTGAAATACCGGTTAATCAAAGCCAGGGCGCCAGTGGCATTAATGCTGTTTTCACCGGATAATTTTCACTGAAGGCATACAAAACACCTTTCAGCCTTTTACAAACTCCACTGTTATAACAAAGAAGTTGCAATTTTTCTTGAAACAAAATCAAATATTTATATATTCAGATATATTTGTATCACTTCAAACGCTGTCCTGAGCTGCAGCAAAATGCATTAAAAACCGCTTTCAGTAACGGATTGCCTGTGCAGGATTGCAGAAATTCAGATACCTTTGCAAACCATCAAAAATTTTTGATTCGTCAGCCTTGAAAAGAGCCATTGTATCCGTCACCAACGATTTGAGTACCGACCAGCGGGTTGACAAGACCTGCCGCACCCTGACCGATATGGGCTTTAGCGTATTGCTGGTCGGACGCCGGCTCCCCGACAGTCTCCGGCTTGCTACCCGCCCCTACTCCACCAAACGGATGAGGCTGCTCTTCCGCAAGGGGCCGCTCTTTTATGCCGGATACAACATCCGCCTGTTTCTGTTTCTGCTTTTCAGGAAGAGTGACCTGCTGGTATCCAACGATCTGGACACCCTGCCTGCCAATTACCTGATTCACCTGATAAAGCGGGTGCCGGTTGTTTACGACACACACGAATTTTACACCGGGACGCCTGAACTGGTCAACCGCCCCTTTGTACAGGGCATTTGGGAAAGCATTGAAAAACGGATATTCCCGCGCCTGAACGATATCATTACGGTGAATAAGAGCATTGCCGGGCTTTATCACGAAAAATACGGCAAAACGCTGCATGTGGTACGGAACATTCCCCGCAGGCTGACCGAAACCGGAAGTTTCAGCCGTAAGGAACTCGGCCTTCCTGAGAATCAGAAAATCATCCTGCTGCAGGGTGCCGGCATCAACATACAACGGGGCGCCGAAGAAGCCATTGAAGCGGTAAAATATTGCGAAAACACCGTTTTGCTGATTATCGGAGGCGGTGATGTAATCGGTTTGCTGAAAGAGAAGGCGGCTCATCCCGATTATGAAAGCAAGGTCATGTTTCTGCCCAAAATGCCGTATGCGGAGCTGATGCGCCATACCAGAGTGGCCGATATCGGGCTTACCCTCGACAAGGACACCAACATCAATTACCGCTTCAGCCTGCCGAATAAACTTTTTGATTACATTCACGCCGGAATTCCGGTGCTGGCTTCTGACCTCCCCGAGATTGCCGCCATCGTCAGGGGTTATGACATAGGAATGATTACCGGGAGCCACGACCCTGAACATATTGCGCGGAAAATCAAGGAGATGCTCGGCGACGAGGAACGGCTGGCACGCTGGAAAACGAACCTGGCAAAAGCTGCTGAAGAACTTTGCTGGGAAAAAGAGGAGTTAATACTGAAAGATGTTTATCGAAAATATGTCTGAACGCGACCTGCATATTGTCTCATTCGATGTACCCTATCCGCCGAATTACGGAGGGGTGATAGATGTTTTCTACAAGGTTCGGGCTTTGCACAAATCGGGTGTTCGCATCAGCCTCCATATTTTTGAATATCCCGGCCGTGACCGGGCTCCCGAGCTGGAAGCCTACTGCGACAAAGTGTATTACTACCCGAGAAAAACCGGTCTTGGATCGGCATTCAGCCTTACTCCTTATATAGTAAAGAGCAGGCGTTCGGAGGAACTTATAGCCAACCTGTTGAAAGACAGCCATCCCATACTTTTCGAAGGGATGCACTCCTGCTATTACATCAGCGATCCGCGGCTGAAAGGGCGCAAACTCATCTACCGCGAAAGCAACATTGAACATCATTACTACCTGAATCTTTTCAGTGCTGAACGCAACCTTAAAAAGAAAATATTCTTTCTGATTGAAAGCCTGAAACTTAGGATCTTCCAGCGGCAGCTTAAGCATGCCGGGGTAATGCTCGCCGTTTCGGAATCGGATACTCAGTACCTGAGAAAAGCCTTTCCGGGAAAGGATATCAGGTTCCTGCCCAGCTTTCATGCCAACGACAGCCTGAACATTGCCGAAGGCACCGGCGACTACACGCTTTATCACGGCAACATTGAGGTTCCGGAGAATGAAACTGCCGTTGATTTTCTTATCCGGAAGGTGTTTGCAGGAAGCTCCCACCGCCTGATCATTGCCGGCATGAATCCCCAGAAAAGGGTTTACGACCTGGCTGAGGGGCATGAAAACATCACCATCATTGCCAATCCCGGCGATGAAGAGCTCTTCTCGCTTATCCGCAATGCGCATGTGAACATTCTGGTGACTTTTCAGGCTACCGGACTGAAACTTAAGCTGCTGAACACCCTGTACAACGGCAGGCACTGCCTGGTCAATCCGCTGATGCTTCAGGGCACCGGCCTTGAACCGCTTTGCGTCATCGGCGAGAATGCCGATGAGCTGAAAGCCGCCCTCGACAAACTTCAGGGCGTTCCATTTACACAAAAGGAGATTGAAAAACGGCAGGAACTGCTAAACCGCACCTTTGCCAACTCAATCAATGCCGACAGGCTGATTGAAGCCATTTTCGGCAATTAACACCTTACCGGCTTCGCATTTAAGGGTTCTGGTGGGGAATTTCTCCATCAGCGCATAATTGTGGGTTGCCATCAGTACAGCCCTTCCCGAACGGCTGATCTCAAATAAAAGCGACATAATCCCTTCCGATGTTTCGGGATCGAGGTTGCCGGTGGGTTCGTCGGCAAGGATAAGCTCCGGATCGTTAAGCAATGCCCTGGCAATCGCCACACGCTGCTGCTCACCGCCCGACAACTGATGCGGCATTTTAAAGCCTTTGGTTTTTAATCCCACCTTCTCAAGTACATCCTTAATTCTGTCATCCATCGCTTCCTTATCTTTCCAGCCGGTAGCCTTCAGCACAAAAAGCAGATTGTCGTTTACACTGCGGTCGGAAAGCAATTGAAAATCCTGAAATACGATGCCCAGTTTCCGGCGAAGGAAAGGCACCTCCTTTTGTTTTATGTTTTGAAGGTCATAGCCAACCACCCGCGCTTCGCCCTCTTTTACAGGCAAATCGGCATAAAGTGTCTTCAGCAGGCTGCTTTTTCCGGTTCCGGTTTTCCCGATGAGATAGACAAACTCCCCTTTCCCGATAGAGAGGTTAATTTCGGACAGAATCAGGATGTGACGCTGATAAATACTCAGATTATTGAGTTCGATGATGGTATCAAGAGCCATAAATCATTGCTTTGGATGCAAAGATAGGTTTACTTTTTATTGATTTTGCCATTTTCAGGGATAAGTTTCGGGAATGAAAGTTCAGGGCAAAGCCGCTGACAGGCTGATATAGACAATAACAACTCACTTCCTGGAATTTTCCTGAATGAAGAGCGCTCAATATGAAAAACCTTCGTTTCAGCTATTTACATTTTCTTTTTGGATGTATTTATCAATCAGATTCAGTAACTTATCCTTTTTCAGGGGCTTACTCGTATAATCGGTACAGCCGCTTGCCAGTGCTTTTTGCCTGTCTTCAGCAAAAGCGTAGGCTGTAAGGGCAATTATGGGTAAATTACTTCTAAATTCACGAATCTGTTTTGTTGCAGCATAACCATCGAGCACCGGCATCTTTACATCCATTAGCACCAGCGATATATCGGGATTTCCCCTGCATTGCATTACAGCTTCCTCGCCATTTGTGGCACGAATCAGATTAAGCTGCGCTCCTGAAAGCAACTTATTGATGTAATAATAGCTGATATCGTCGTCTTCAGCTACAAGAATCAGATTGACGCGGGTGCTTTTTAATGTTTCGGAGGTGTCTTTCACCTTGCCGGGATCAGCTTCGGCGGTTGGATGGTAAGGCATGGTCAATTTAAAAACCGATCCCTTCCCTTCTTCAGATTGAACTTCTATTTTGCCGTTGAGCATACCGGCATACGCCCTTGCAATGGAAAGGCCAAGCCCGGAACCTTCGTAATCGCGTGAGTAAGAGATGTCTGCCTGCACAAAACGATCAAAAACATTTTTTAATTTGGCGGCAGGAATTCCCTTGCCGGTATCTGCCACCGTAAAGCAGATTTCCGTTTCACTCGCAAGGTAATATTCGATCTTAACGCTCCCTTTTTTGGTAAACTTAATCGCATTCTTAATCAGATTGGTCAGAATGGATTCAAGTTTCACGACATCGGTCTCTAACCACTCCTTGTCTTCGGGCAGCTTTTCCGTAATTAAGAGCGCTATGCCTTTTTTATCGGCTTCGAACTTAAAGAACCGGTATAATCTGTCGATCAGCTGGCCAACATTGACTTTCGCATAGCTCATATGCGCCTGACCCGATTCAATTTTCGAGATATCAATAATGTTATTTATGGTATTCAGCAAGCGGTCGCCGCTTGATTTCACAATTTCGACGAACTCGTTCCGCTGTTCCAACCCCAGGTCGGGATCCTGCAGCAGTTCGGTGAAACCGAGAATTCCGTTCATCGGGGTTCTGATCTCGTGGCTCATATTGGCAAGGAATGCCGATTTCAGCCGGTCGCTTTCCTCAACTTTCTCTTTTGCCATTTTCAGTTCGCTGATCATCTCCTTCTGGCCGGTGATATCCTCGATGATAATGACGAAGTGACTGATTTCGCCTTCAGAACCAATAACGGGCGAAATAAGGGCATTGGCCCAGAATGTTTCTCCGTTTTTCATCTGTTCAGTATATTCACCACTCCATTCCTTACCCGCTTCTATGGCCTCCCATACTTCCAGCGCCCTGATTCTGAATTTCTCATCGCGTCCGAAAATGTGAGGCGTATTGCCCACCAGCTCCCCTGAAGTAAATCCCGACATCTGAACATACCGCGGATTTGCGTATTCAATGACTCCGTCAGATCCGGTTATGATGATTCCAACCGGGCTTTGTTCTATTGAGCGGATAAGCAGATTTATACGACGCTCGGCTTTCTTTTTCGAGGTAATATCATGGATTATCGAATGCAGATAGCATTTACCTCTGATACTGAGTCTGCTGCTGAATACTTCAACATCGCTTATAGTGCCATCCTTATGCAAATGCCTGAATTCGAACCGCGATTGTTTTCCGCTCAAGGCCGAACTTATCACCTTTTTTATCTCTGCAGGCTGGAGACCATTGATCTGACCAATATTCATTTTAGTAAGCTCATCGTGCGTCCATCCATAAAAAGATGCCGCCGACTTGTTGGCATCAATTATCTGAAAGGTTTCCGCATCAATCAACAGTTTTACCGCTGAGTGGGCTTCAAATATATGTCTGAATTTCTCTTCGCTTTGCTGAAGTGCCATTTCGGCAATACGGCTTTCGGTAACATCATCAACCATCACATGCCAGGCAGCTCTTCCGTTGAAGTTCACCTCGTGCGAAATGATGTTCACAATAATTTCCTCTCCGTTCTTTTTCCGGTGGCTCCACTCCCCCAGATAATTCAGGGTTTCCTGCTTCCCCTGAATGATATCCTCAACTCTGTCGGCATCTTCGGGCATGCGGATATCCCTGATGGTCATCGAAAGGAATTCCTCGCGGCTGTATCCGTATTTATCAATTGCCGCTTCGTTCACTTCGAGGAACTGCTTCGTTTCGATGTCGTAAATCCACATGGGCTGCGGATTCTCCATGAACATACGCCTGTAACTGGCCTCGCTTGCCTTCAGCGCCGACTGGTATTTGCGCTGTTCCGACTGGTCGTGAAATACCAGTACAGCGCCGGTAATGGTTCCTGACTCGTCGAAAATAGGCGCTCCGCTTACGGCAATGGGAATTTTAATATTGTCTCCCTGCAGCAGCAGGGTTTGTTCCTTGTACTTGATGGCCTCGCCTTCTGTAAGGATACGCTCAACCAGATTTGAGTTTCCGGCATCATCAGCCTCGCAGGTAGCTTTATAAACCTCAGTAATGTGATGATTAATCGCATCCTTTTCTTTCCAGCCGGTAAGCTTTTCGCCCACCGGATTGATATTCTTAACCAGGCCCCTGCGATCGGTGATGATGACGGCATCACCAATGCTGTATATGGTCAACCTGAACTCCTCCCGTGCGTGAAGCAGCGAGGTGAGAACCCGGCGCTGCCTTTCTCTGTTCAGTATCCAAAAGAGTAAACTCAGAAATAAAATCAGAGAAATAAAAGTGAGTATAAGCAGAACAACATACTTGCGGAAGGCAGCAAAAAATTCAGTCCGGTCAACTTTTGTGATCAGATACCAGTTTGGATCGGAAATATGAGTGGAATACCCGTAGAAACGTATGTTCCGGTAGTCTTTTCCTTCATAAAATCCGGAAAATCCATCATGTCTTTTTCGGGCTTTCCGGATATCGAGTTCATTAATCGGCCACTTCTGCCTGAGTGCGGCATTCTCTTTGAAGCGCAGATTACTCAGTGCAACAATGTGGTCGCCTTCAGGTCTGAAAAGTACAGTTTCTGAAGATTTGGCTTCAGTTGGCCAGAATGACAACAAGGGATAGAGGTATCTGGACGGATCGAGGCTGAATACGATTACAAGCTGATCCTGATTTTCGTCGTGATGCAGGGGAACAAGAATATCAAAGCGCGGCGCATTGTACCTTGCATTCAAATAGATATCGGTATTTACAGCACCTTGATTGTCAACCGCATGTTTGACGAAATAAAGCAGTGTTGAATCCGGCTTTAATAAACCATCGTTGGAGGATATGGCGAAGGAACCGTCAGTATTGCTGATGATGATCTCATCATAGCCATGATCAGTTCGGAAGCCGGCAAGTATGGCTTTCAGATTCGCCAATGAAGCAGTATCGTGGCTGAATATACTCTTTTTGGCAAACCACTGAAGAAAATTATTCTCGGAAATTGTTGATGCCTTCAGGGTTTCATCGGTGTACCATTTTGAAATCAGGTTTTTCTTCAACTCGGTTACCGATACCAGCTCATTCTCCTTCTCAAGCATTACCGCATTAAATACATTGAGGATATAAAAATAGGCGACAACACTAATCAACATAATAATTATCAATAAGATAACAAGATATGTTGATTTGCCCGGAAAACCCAACGGACGCGTATTC
>LUZO01000230.1 GCA_001603685.1 Bacteroidales bacterium Bact_23 | reverse complement strand
GTGTATAAGAGACAGACAATGTTCTGTGCACCTGAGTTAAAACGGGTACACAGGGCTTGTATTCTGATGGTTTCCCGATTTTGTTAAAATCTTTTTAACAAGCCATTTTGCCATATTATTTTTTATTCCCTACTTTTACCCATTATAGGGTCGGCAGGGGTGCCATATCCTGAGAACAGGGATAAATGAAATGGTTCTATGAGTAAAATCGTTTTAATTACCGGTGCTACCAGCGGCATTGGTCAGGCTTGTGCCCTGGAATTCGCCGCAGCGGGCTTTGATCTTGTAATTTGCGGCCGGCGGGATGAACGGCTTCAGAAACTGGCCGCTGACCTGAAAGCACACCATAATATAAAGGTCATCACCCTTTCGTTCGATATCAGAAGCCGGGAGGAGATTACCCGCGCCATGGAGTCCCTGCCTGCTGAGTTCAGATGCCCCGACATACTGATAAATAACGCCGGCCTTGCCCTTGGGGTGAGCCCTTTTCAGGATGCGAGCTTCAGCCACTGGGAGCAGATGATAGATACCAACCTGAAGGGGTTGCTTTACCTTTCCGGAATCGTTGCCCCTCTGATGGTTGAAAGAGGAAGCGGGCACATCATCAATATCGGATCCATTGCCGGCCGTGATGTTTATCCGGGAGGCAATGTATACAGCGCCACCAAGGCGGCGGTTGACAGCATCACAAAATCGATGCGGATTGATTTGCTGCCCTATGGCATCAGGGTGAGCCAGATAGCTCCGGCGGCAACCGAAACCGAGTTTGCAAAAGTACGCTTCGGGGGCGATGAAGAGCGGGCAAAGGCGGTTTATCAGGGTTTTGAGCCTTTGACTGCCACTGACATTGCTGAGATTGTTTTTTTTACCGCCACCCGGCCGGCGCATGTCAATATCAGCGATGTACTGGTGATGCCTGCTGCCCAGGCGGGATCCAATTTTATTTTCAGAAAGAAAACAACAGAACAATAGAAACCATTGGTCAGAAGCTGCCTTTAACGCTAAGCCCGATCAATTTCAGATGATTTTTTACCAACAATTAATCCCGACGAAATGATGACAATAAAAAGGATTTTCGATTTGTTGCCCAATTACGAGGCCTCCTTTAAACCCAAGGACGATGTTCTTGCGGGTAAGGAGAACGGTAGCTGGAAGAAGTATAGCCTTAAAGAATATATTGAAACAGTCGATAATTTGTCGTATGCCTTTCTGGCGATGGGAGTGAAAAAGGGTGATACCATTGCTACCATCACCAACAACAGGCCCGAGTGGAATTTCCTGGATATGGCCATCATGCAGGTTGGCGCCATTCATGTGCCGGTTTATCCGACCATCAGTGCTGCCGAGTATCTGTATATCTTCTGCCATGCGGAGATACGGTTTGTGTTTGCTACGGGCGATGAGCTTTTCAGAAAGATTGGCGAAATTGCGGGCAAATGCAATCGCGCCGAAGAGATATTTTCGTTCAAACCGAGGGAGAACTTCCGTTGCCTGAACGATCTGATTGAGCTTGGCAAGGCAAATCCTGCGCCTGAAAAACTCAAAGAGATAAAAGAGAGCATAAAAGGTGAGGAGCTGGCAACCATCATCTATACTTCTGGTACCACAGGTAATCCGAAAGGGGTGATGCTATCGCACGCCAACATCATTTCGAACTTCATCGGCGTATCCTATATCCCCACATTCGGCGAAGAGGGAAAAGCCCTGAGTTTTCTGCCGCTGTGCCATGTGTATGAGCGGATGCTGAATTATCTGTATCAGTATCTGGGTATTTCGATTTATTATGCCGAGAGTCTGGCAACCATCAACGACAACATCCGCGAGATACATCCGGATATGATGTGCTGCGTTCCGAGGCTGCTGGAGAAAATCTACGATAAGATTATTTCTACCGGCCGGAAGCTGAAAGGAGTAAAGCGCATGATTTTCTTCTGGGCGGTGGAACTTGCCCTCAATTACGATGTGCAGGGACATAACAATATCTGGTACAGAATCAGACACCGTATAGCTGACAAACTGATATACAGCAAATGGCGTGAAGCCCTTGGCGGACAATTCAAAATCATTGTATCGGGCGGCGCTTCCATTCAGCCCCGGCTTGTAAAATCGTTCCGTGCAGCGGGGCTGCCTGTTTATGAAGGATACGGCCTTACCGAAACCTCGCCCGTTATTGCCGTAACCAGTACCGACAGCAACGGCATTAAGCTGGGTACCGTTGGCCCTCCACTCAGGGGCGTAGAGGTGAAAATCGATACCGATGGCGAAATTTTGGCACGCGGCCCCAACATCATGATGGGCTACTATAAAGACCCGGAAATGACAAAAGCCGTAATTGATGCAGACGGCTGGTTTCATACCGGTGATGTCGGCGTTTTTGAACCGGAAGGACAACTGAGAATTACCGGAAGGAAAAAGGAGATATTCAAGACATCACTCGGAAAATATATAGCTCCTGAATTGCTTGAGAACAAAATCAAAGAATCGCCGTTTATTGATAATATCATGGTGGTAGGCGAAAATCAAAAATTTGCCGCCGCCCTGATTGTGCCTGATTTTAATCATCTCAGATCGTGGTGCAAAATAAAAGAGATTGAATATACCACCGATGAAGAGATGGTAGCCGTGCCACGGATAACCCAAAGGTTGCTGAAAGTGGTGGATCAGTACAACAAGGAGTTCGGGAGTACCGAGCAAATCAAGAAAATAAGTATTCTGGGGAATGAATGGTCAATCTCCGGAGGGGAGCTTACCCCTACACTGAAATTGAAACGAGCTTTTATTGCAAATAAGTATCAGGCACAGATAGAGAAACTGTTTGCTTAACCAACAATCCGTATTGTATGACAAAAGTTACCCGTTTATTCGACCTTTTGCCACATTATTCTGAAAAGTTTAAACCCAAAGAGGATGTAATTGCCGGTAAGGAACACGGTGAATGGAAAAAATACTCCATTATGGAGTACCGGCAAATGGCTGATGCCATCAGCTATGCGCTGCTTCATTCAGGAATTTCTAAAGGCGATATGATAGCCACCATAATGCCCAGCCGTCCCGAATGGAATTTCCTGGACATGGGCATCATGCAGGTGGGGGCTGTACATGTTCCGGTTTATCCGACCATCAGCGAATCGGATTACAAGTATATTCTGAGTCATGCCGGAGTTAAGATGCTGTTTATCTCGGGTAAGGAAATCTACAGAAAGATAGAGCACATTGTCCCGGAAGTCACCAGTCTGAAAGCTGTCTATTCAGTTAAAAAGACCGATGGATTGCCTCTGCTCGACGAGTTTATTGCCATCGGACAGCAGCATCAGCAGCCGGAGAAGCTGGAAAAGCTGAAGAGTGTTGTACTGCCCGAAGATCTCGCTACGGTTATTTATACTTCGGGAACTACCGGAAATCCCAAAGGGGTAATGCTCTCGCATGCCAATGTGCTGAGCAATGTCAAGGGGGTTGCGCACATCCCTCCCGTGGGCGAGGAGGGGAAGGCTGTCAGCTATCTGCCGCTTTGCCATGTATATGAACGCATGCTTAACTACCTTTATCAGTATCTTGGAATCTCGGTGTATTATGCTGAAAATGTGGGATCGGTGGTTGATAATATGCGCGAGGTGCAGCCCGATATCCTGACGACCGTTCCCAGATTGCTGGAGAAGGTTTATGATAAAATCATTATGAACGGGCGCAAGTTGAAAGGCATAAAACGAATGATTTTTTTCTGGGCGCTCAATCTCGGACTAAAATACGAGTTGTATGGTGCCAAAGGGTGGTTCTACCACCTGAAGCTTCGGATTGCCGGTAAGCTGGTATTCAGCAAATGGCGTGCTGCCCTTGGAAACAATGTAAAGGTTATCGTATCGGGTGGAGCTGCGCTTCAACCCCGCCTGTCACGCGTTTTCTGGGCTGCTGGGATTCCCGTGCTGGAAGGTTACGGCCTTACGGAGACCTCGCCTGTAATCGCGGTCAGCGACTTCGACCCGAATGGCATCAGCTTCGGAACCGTAGGAAGAATAATCAAGGATGTGGAGGTGAAGATTGCACCGGATGGTGAGATACTCACAAAAGGCCCGAATGTTATGATGGGCTACTATCGCGAACCGGAACTTACCAAAGAAGCCATTGACCCCGACGGATGGTTCCACACCGGAGATGTCGGAAAGATTGAGCCACACAACCTGCTGCGCATTACCGGAAGGAAAAAGGAGATATTCAAAACTTCGCTTGGCAAATACATCAGCCCGGAGCAGCTCGAAAATAAATTCAAGGAATCGCCGTTTATAGATACAATAATGGTCATGGGCGAAAATCAAAAGTTTGCAGCTGCTCTTATTGTCCCCGATTTCAACCACCTGCGAAGCTGGTGTGCCATTAAAGAGGTGCCTTATACCACCGATGCCGAGATGGTGAACCTGCCACGGATTAAGAAACGCTATGAAGTTGAAATTGAGAAGTATAACAAATTTTTTGGAGCAACGGAACAGATAAAACGCTTTGAACTTATGGACAGGGAATGGACGGTTGACTCCGGCGAACTGACAGCTTCACTAAAGCTAAGGAGAAGATTTATCTGCGAAAAGTACAACCATCTTACCCGTAAAATTTTTGAACTGGAGAAAAATCAGTAGTTAAAATACAATTCATCCGATGGGATTGAATATTTATGGAAAAGCTGACCCGCATATTTGATCTGCTCACCCTTTTCCGTGATAAATATTCCGAAAAGGAGGATGTTTTTATTTATAAGTCGGAAGGTAAATGGGTAAATATTTCATCCGCAGATTATGTCAGGCAGTCCGACTGGGTTAGCTTTGCGCTTTTTGAGCTGGGGCTTGCCAAAGGCGACAGGGTTGCCACCATTATGGGAAACCGCCCCACATGGAATTTTCTGGATATGGGCATTCTGCGGGCAGGCTGTGTGCATGTGCCTGTTTATCCAACCCTCAGCCTTGAGAATTACCGGTACATTTTTCAGGATGCCGGCGTTAAAGTGATTTTTATCGGATGCCACGATGCATTCTACAGAATAGAACCCGCCCTGAAGGATCTGCCCGATCTGCGGGCCGTGTTTGTTGTAGAAAAGCTGGAAGGGCAGATGGACTGGTCGGATATGATAACTCTGGCAAAGAAGAATCCCCGTCAGCAGTTGCTTGAATCCATGAATTCTGAGATTGCCGCAGGCGACCTGGCGACCCTTATTTACACCTCAGGAACCACCGGCCGGCCAAAAGGGGTAATGCTATCGCATGCCAATCTGGTGAGCAACTTCACCACAGTAAGCCATATCCTCGACGGAATTAAAATTAGCCGGGCATTGAGCTTCCTTCCGCTCTGCCATGTGTATGAGCGGATGCTCAATTATATGTATCAGTATCTGGGCATTACCGTTTGTTATGCTGAACACATAGACCGGCTGCGCGAGAATATGAAAGAAGTCGGCCCGGAGATTTTCTGTGCGGTTCCCAGAGTCATCGAAAAAACATACGCCACAATTCATCGTAAGGGACGGAATCTGAAAGGACTACAAAAAAGGATATTTTTCTGGGCACTGAATCTGGGACATCGCTACGATTTTGACCTCGCAAAAAAATGGCCTTACAGGCTACAGCTCCGAATTGCCGATAGGCTGGTTTTCAGCAAATGGCGTCAGGCTTTCGGTAACAGGCTCTCTATTATCGTTTCGGGAGGGGCGCCGCTGCACCCCAGACTGGCTAAAATATTCTGGGCTGCCGGAATCAAGGTTATCGAAGGTTATGGACTTACCGAAACATCCCCGGTTATTGCGGTCGGTACTTTCGAGCCCGATGGGGTAAAATTCGGAACCGTAGGAAAGGTGCTGCCGGGAGTGGAACTGAAGCTTGCCGAAGACAACGAGATCCTGGTAAAGGGGCCCAATGTCATGATGGGCTATTTTAATCATCCCGAACTCAATGCGGAGGTATTCGATAGCGAAGGGTGGTTTCATACCGGCGATATCGGGCAGATAGAAGATGGTGTTTATCTGAGAATTACCGACCGGAAAAAGGAGATTTTTAAGACTTCGCTGGGAAAGTATATTGCGCCTCAGGTAATTGAAAATCACATCAAAACATCGCCTTTTGTCGAAAGCATTATGGTAATCGGCGAAAACCGGAATTATCTTTCAGCATTGATTGTTCCCAGTTTTGAGTATATACGTTCATGGTGCGAAGTCAAGGGGATCGAATACACCACCAATGCCGATATGGCTAAGCTTAAGGTAATTGTGGATCGTATTCAGCGCGATATTCACGAGCTGAACCAGGCTCTTGACCACACCTGGCAGGTGCGGAAATTTGTCCTGATGGATAAGGAGTGGTCGGTGCAATCGGGAGAACTGTCGCCTACCCTTAAGGTGAGGCGAACCTATATGCAGGATAAGTTTGCCGGCCTCATTGCACAGATGTATGGCGAGCAGATCAATTACCAGCCCAAACGCCGGTATCCCAAGGCAAAGCCCGTTCGTGAGAAAGGCAAAAGGAAAAAGAGAGGCGGTTAGTTTAGTGTAAAATCTTGTAGATCAGCTCTTTTGTAAGTTCGCCGTCGTTTGTGGATGCCGTATCTACCCCCTTTGCCCTCAAATCGTATTCCCTGAGTAAACCGATGATTTCTGCCACTTTTGCCAGGCTGTAGTTCCGCGCGGCAGCCTTGTAATCGTTCAGAAAACCGGGAGAAATGCCGAGTGCGGAAACCGCCACATGGTCCGGACCGTTTTTCAGGGAGTGATACAGCAAAACTTTGGAGAAAAAGTAGTAAAGCAAAATCACATTCTTTACAAGCGGATTGTCTTTCGGATTGGAGGCAAAATAGGCAATAATGCGGTTTGATTTTAGTATATCTCTGTGAATCAGCGCTTTTTGAAGTTCGAAAATATTGTAATCCTTGCTTATTCCGATGTTTTGTTCAACCAGCAATTCAGTAATAAGGCTGCCTTTGGGGATGTTGATGTAGAGCTTGCCAAGTTCATTCGCAATTTTGCTCAGATCATTCCCGATAAAATCCGAAATCATTACGGCTGCTTTGGAATCTATGCGGTATCCTGCTGCTTCAACCTGTGCGCTTACCCATCCCGGAACCTTATCTTCGTATATTTTGTTCGACTCAAAGGTTACCCCTTTTTTATCGGCCAGCTTGTACAACTGCTTTCGTTTGTCGAACTTCTTGTATTTATGGCAAAGTACCAGTATGGTTGAGTTTAGCGGTTTTTCAAGATAGGGAACCAACCCGTCGAGGGTTCTTACATCCTGCGCCTCTTTAATGATGACCACCTGATGGCTCGACATCATCGGGTAGCGTTTCACATGATCGAGGATGATTTTTGCATCCACATCGCGGCCGTAAAGAATCGTCTGGTTAAACTCTTTCTCCATGTCGTTCAGCACTTCGCGCTCAATGGCGTCACTGATGACATCAATGAAATAAGGCTCTTCGCCGCTTAACAGATAAACGGGATAAAAAATCCTTTTTTTCAGATCCGACAGGATTTGGTTGAGTTCACTGGCCATAGAAAGGAGGAATCAGAAACGCAGATGTTTAACTGTAAGTCCTTTGTTTATCAACTGTTTGAGCGATTCAATGCCGATTCTCAGGTGCATATCCACATACTCCTTTGTAACATGCTTATCACTCTCTTCGGTTTTTACCCCTGATGAAATCATGGGCTGGTCCGATACCAGCAGCAGGGCTCCGGTTGGGATTTCGTTGAAAAAGCCTACGCTGAATATGGTTGCTGTCTCCATATCAATGGCCATTGCCCTTATCGATCTGAGGTATTCCTTGAACAGGTCGTCGTGTTCCCACACTCTGCGGTTGGTGGTGTAAACGGTACCGGTCCAGTAGTCGCGGTTGAAGTCGCGGATGGTGGTTGAGATCGCTTTTTGCAGATTAAACGCCGGAAGTGCCGGCACTTCGCTTGGGAAATAGTCGTCAGAAGTCCCTTCGCCCCGTATGGCGGCAATGGGCAGAATCAGGTCGCCGAGGGCAGCCCGGTGCTTCAGCCCTCCGCACTTTCCGAGAAACAGTACCGCCTGCGGTTTGATGCTGCCAAGCAAATCCATAATGGTTGCAGCATTTGCACTCCCCATCCCGAAATTTATGATGGTGATGTCGCCGGCAGTGGCGCTGGGCATGGCGCGGTCCTGGCCTTTTATCTCCACTTTGTTCCATTCGGCAAAAAGCTCCAGATAGTGGCTGAAATTGGTGAGCAGAATATACTCGCCAAATTCATCAAGCTGAGTGCCGGTGTACCGGGGAAGCCAGTTTTCGGTAATTTCCTGTTTCGTCTTCATAGTATAGGCTGTTGCAGAAGGCTTATTTTATTGCAAATGTACGGTTTTTAGTAAAATGTTGTAGTTTTATTCCCGCTTAGAATATTAGTAATGCAAACCTTGAATTTTCCCGCCTGCAATTTCCGGATCAGAGAGTCGGAGCAGCGGCTTGAGATTTTCGATATCATCCGGAAGCGGTTCGTTGTGCTTACGCCTGAGGAGTGGGTCAGACAACATCTGATTCATTTTATGCACTTTGAAAAGAATGTCCCGCTGTATATGATGGCGGTGGAGCGGGGAATCAGGGTGAACAGCCTGTTGCGGCGCTTCGACCTGCTGGTGTTTGCAACCGGCGGAAAGCCGGTGATGATTGCCGAGTGCAAGGCGCCGGCAGTTGCTTTAAGTGAAGAAACCCTCTTTCAGGCATCGGCCTACAACATGGCCCTGAAGGTTGAATACCTGCTGATAACCAACGGACTGGACCACTATTGTGCCAAAGTATCCTACGAAAAAAACAGCCTGGATTTTCTGTCCGGTATCCCCGATTATCAGTCCCTGAGCGGCGGCCCTGTTAAGTAAAGGTTCTGGCTGCAAAACTCCCGGAGATCGGTAAACTCAGCCCTGAAACGGCTGGTTAGCACTAAAAGCGCCAGATCGAAGACCGGCAGAACGGTTCTGTCGATTATAACGGAATCGGCGGTGCAGATTACTCCGCTCCTGAGTGAAGCCAGCTCCCTGTCGGCTTCCCGGGTCATCCGGATGTTGCTTTCAAAGGGCAGATCACTGAAAATGGCTTCAGAGATGGCCGCCATTTCCTCGGCGTGATTTATCTGAGTGTCGGCAAACAAGGTTATTCCGGGAGGGTTCAGTTGACCGATGGTTTCGCAGATCAGTTCAACTGCCCTGGCGAACAGATGTTCGGGTATCTTTTTTCCGTGAAAGCCGGAGGCATCCCTCAGAATGCCGTCGCACGAAACAAACAGGCTGTTCCCCGCCAGATAACTGACCACGATAAGGCTTTGGTTGAAAAAATCAATGTTGAGTGTTGCCCCGTTTGGAGGAGCAGCGGTGAGTTTCCTGTTTCTTGCATCAGCCGTTTCCGGCAGAGCCACTCCCCTGAACAGGATTGCCCTCTCGGCCGAATTCAGACCGTAGCGGTCGCAAATCAGCTTCAATACGCTTTTGGCAGGATATTTTCGCTCCTGAAAATCAAGATAATCCCTGATGGCAAGCTGCAAATGTTCCGAAATCTCAATCATACAT
>LUZO01000229.1 GCA_001603685.1 Bacteroidales bacterium Bact_23 | reverse complement strand
GCTCAGCATGAACCAAATACATATTTAAATTGTTAAATATTTCTTAAAATAGAGAAATCAGCCCCGTAAAGGGCTATCTTTGTAAAAAATAAGAAAATCCGTATGTTGCAATATCTGAAAAACACCCTGATTATGCTTTTGCTGGCAGCCTTTCTGGTGCCGGCTTCGGGCGTTGTCGTGTTTATGCACCATTGCGGATCGATGGGCTCAACCGATATCAGCCTTTCCGGGAGCAATTCATGCTGTGCAACAAACGATGGTACCATCGCTGAAGCGGATCATTCCTCATGCAGTATAGCGGCAACAGACGGAATCACCGGATACGGCGACCAACTGAACAAGCACTCCTGCTGCAGCGATTCAATGTTGTATGTAAAAATCATTGACGATTACCTTACGGTCATTTTCAATTCGTTTCAGTTTGATAAGACTGAAATTGAGCTGTTCAATATCACTTCACTTCTTTCTTCGCCTGTTGTAACAGGCCTGATTCAGGCAACGGATACCCCCGATCCGCCGGGCATTGACACCTGGCTGCTTGTATCCTCTCTTCGTTTGTGAAAAACAGTGTTACCGACCGATGCACTGAAGGTTTTTCTTCAGCTGCATTTGCCATGTATTGACATTGTTTCACAAAACTTAAACGAGAGAGAAAAAACATGAGATCATATATTATTGTACTGCTTTCCCTGTTCATGGCTTCGGTTTCTGCTTTTGGCCAGAAACCCGTGAAAGGGAAGATTACTGAGCGCGACAACAGTGGCGCCGAGGTTGCCCTGCCTTATGCAAACATCTACTGGCTTGGTACTCAGGATGGCACAGTTGCCGATGAAAACGGGCATTTTACGCTGGAACGCAAATTTAAAGGAGACGGAAAACTGGTAGCCAGTTTTATCGGTTATCTGAACGATACGATTCTGATTACCCCGGTTCAGAACAGCGTGAACATTACCCTTAAATCGGGTTCGGCGCTGAGTGAGGTTGAAATCAGGGAGCGGATGGCCGGCAGTTTTATTTCATCCATAAAGCCCATGAAAACCGAGGTAATTACCGGTGCCGGGCTGCAGAAACTGGCGTGCTGCAACCTTTCGGAAAGCTTCGAAAACAGCGCTACCGTGGATGTCGGCTTTTCGGATGCGGTAACAGGCGCCAGGCAGATTCAGATGCTCGGGCTGGCCGGAATCTACAGCCAGCTGATGGTTGAGAACATCCCCTTTACCCGCGGACTTGGCGCAGCATTCGGCCTCACCTACATTCCCGGCACCTGGATGGAGTCGATTCAGATTTCGAAAGGAGCCTCATCGGTAATCAACGGATATGAGTCCGTAACCGGCCAGATCAATGCCGAAATCAGAAAGCCCGGCAACGCCGAGAAGTTTTATCTGAATGTGTACGGCAACAACGAGGGCAGGGGCGAGGTGAACATTCACTCGTCGCATGAGATTAAAAAGGATGTACTCAACACCATGGTGCTGGCGCACGCTTCATCGCAAATGAGCCGCGTTGATATGAATGGCGACGGATTTCTGGATCAGCCGCTCAGCAAACTGATTAATGTGTCGAACCGCTGGAGCTATGAAAAGCCGGGCGTAACCGAATCGAAATTCGGAATCAACTTTCTGTATGACGAAAGAAACGGCGGACAACTGGTCAGCCAGTCGTCGGACGAAGCCATTCAGAATGGCAACTACCTGATGAAGCTGGTTACCCGCAGGGTTCAACTGTACGACAAAACCGGCTTCATTTTCAATAATTACCAGAATACCAGCCTTGGGCTTATTTTCAGCGGGTTGTATCACGATCAGGAATCGGTTTTCGGGCGTAACGATTACAATGCCCGTCAGGTTGGATTTTACGGAAACGCCATTTTCCAGTCGCAGATCGGTAATCCGGCACACATATACAATGCCGGCGTAAGCATGATGTACGATGATTATGACGAAGCCTTTGCCGACACCACCTTTAACCGCGTTGAGTCGGTGCCCGGTGTTTATGCGCAATATACTTACAGCCCCGGCGAAAAGCTGAGCATTATCGGAGGAATCAGGGTGGATCATCACAGCAAATACGGCACGCTGATTACCCCCAGGTTCCACTTTAAAGTGAATCTGGCTGAGAAAACGGTTCTTCGCGGCTCGGCGGGTAAGGGATACCGCAGCGCATCGGTGCTGGCCGAAAATACCGGAATGCTGGTAAGCGCCCGCCAGCTTGTTTTCAGGGAAGACTTCCGCATGGAAGAAGCCTGGAATTACGGCCTGAACCTTACGCAGACCATCGCGCTGAACGCCACGCAGGATCTGGTGCTTTCGGCTGATTTCTACCGCACCGATTTTATCAATCAGGTAATCATCGACCTGGATCAGGCCTACGACAGGATTGTGCTGTATAACCTTGACGGAAAATCATACTCAAACAGTTTTCAGATCAATGCCGAGGCTTCGCTCTTTAAGGGTTTTGAAGTAACCGCTGCCTACAGGCTGAACGATGTGCGGGTGACAACCGCCGGCGAGCTTCGCGAGCGGCCTTTGGTGAGCCGCCACAAGGGGCTGCTTACCTTTTCGTATGCAACCCGCTTCGAGAAATGGATGTTTGATGTGACTTCGCAATACAACGGCCGCACCCGCCTGCCTCTGGGCGTACCGCTGCTTGAGGAGGCCGGTTACGGCAGCTATTCGCCTGACTACATTACCATTCATTCGCAGATTACCCGCAAGTTCAAAAAGTGGGATGCCTATATCGGCGTGGAAAACCTGACCAACTTCACCCAGCATCATCCGGTGCTTCAGGCGGATAATCCGTTTGAAAAGGGATTTGACGCGGGAATGATCTGGGGGCCGATTCTCGGAAGAATGTTCTACGGCGGAATCAGGTACAGCATTAAATAAGTGAACGGAAAATTAAAAAATCAAAAAAAACGAAATGAGAACCATGAAAAAACTGAAAGTGTTGCTGGCAGTGGCAATCGCTGTCCTGACGGCGGTGAATGTGCAGGCACAGAATCCTAAAAATGCCGAAGTAAAGATTAAGGTATCCTCGCAGTGCAATGAGTGTAAGGAGACCATTGAACGGGCCCTGGCATTTGAGAAAGGAGTGGTAAAATCGGACCTGGATCTTGAAACCAATGTGGTAACGGTGGTTTACAAAACGGCAAGAACAGCGCCCGATAAAATCAGAACGGCAATATCAAAGGCCGGTTATGATGCCGACGATGTACCCGCTGATGCCAAGGCATACAAAAATCTGTCCGATTGCTGCAAAAAGCCTGAAGACAGAGAATCAGACCATTCGGGGCACGGTCACTGAATTTAGTTGCCGGAATCGATTCCGGGAACTATCTATTGGTAATATTGTCGAGAGGGGCGGAGAGATGGGTGTGAACAATCACCCAGTTTCTGTCCCTTTTTTCGAGAAAACCGGTAAAGCGGAGGTTGCTGTTTTCGAATGACTTATCACCCATGGTGAAATTATACTGAAGCACCTCCGAAAACCAGGCCGATTCGCATGAAGGATGAACATAAATTATCTGATCGGTAGCCGAAATGAAAGTGTCTTCAAATTTATTGAACTGAGATTCAAAGGCTTTCTTTACGGCTTCAAAACCATGAAGAATGTCGCGTTTCTCAGTGCCCAGGCTGAATACACTGCTGTCGTTGGCCCATAAATCTTCGATAATGGAGATGTTCTGAGCCTCATTGGCGATCACATATTTTTGCAATACCAGTTTAATGGCACTTTTTTCTGCCGCAATATCCGGGACAGGCTTCTTTTCTCCGCAGCAAGCGGAAAGCAGCAGCAAAACCAATACGGGGAACAGGTAAAATTTCTTCATAATATGTAGTTTTGAAGTTAGCCCTGATTTCCCGTAAAGATAATCAATCTTTCATATTAATGTACACCCTTCCTCTAATTTTTCCCTGCAGAATAAGATCAATATGTTCCGTTAGCCGGTCGAGGCTGATTTCGTGGCAGATAAGGTCAAGTGCCGTTGGTTTCCATTCGCCGGCAAGCTTGTCCCATACCTGACGGCGCAGATCCATGGGGCATGTTGCGGAGTCCACGCCCAGCAGGTTAACTCCGTTGAGGATAAAGGGATATACGGTGGTTTGAAGTTCGTAGGAGAGCGCATTTCCGCATACCGCAACATTGCCGTGCCGCCGGCAGGCCTTCAGTGCGGTGGCCAGAATGTTTCCGCCAACGGTATCGACCACTCCCGCCCAACGCGGCCTGAGCAGCAATTTGCCGCCGGTATCGTTTACCTGATCCCGGCCGATGATTTCGGATACGCCCAGTTTTGAGAAATATTCAGCCTCTGCTGTTTTCCCGGTGGCTGCAATCACCTTATAGCCGAGCTTTGCCAGGATATTGATGGCCAGTCCGCCCAGCCCGCCGCCTGCTCCGGTGACGAGTACGGGGCCGTTCTCAGGTTTCTGGCCGTTCATTTCCATTTTGTAAATGCCCAGAGCCGCGGTAAATCCTGCCGTGCCAAGCATCATACTTTCGCTGAAGCTCATCCCTTTGGGTAAGGGCATCACCCAATCTGCCGGAACACGGATGTATTGTCCGAAACCGCCGGGGGTGTTCATCCCCAGGTCGTAACCGCAAACCAGCACTTCATCGTTTTCGCGGAAAGCCGGATCGGAAGAGCTGACAACCGTACCGCAGGCGTCAATGCCAGGGGTGTGCGGATAACTGCGGGTAACTCCGCGGTTGCCGGTTGACGAGAGGGCATCCTTGTAGTTGAGCGAAGAGTAATGCACCCTGATGAGTACAGCATTCTCCGGGAGGACGGAGAAGGGTACATCCTTCAATACGGGCCGCACCTGATTATCCGGCCCCTCTTCGGCGCGGATGGCTTTGAATGTATCCGGTAACGCCATGATTCTATTTGATCTGTGATTGTGAATACTCGCCCCAGCTCATCTTCTTGTAATGCTCATCGCCGTAGAATTTCAGGATGGGCATCAGGGCATCGGCAGCCATATAGCCTTTCAGCTTATAGGTCCAGTCGCTGGCCTTGTCGAGAATGACATAAGAGGGGTAGAGCCGCTCGTTTTTCAGCAGAGCCATAGCCAACTGGTGCGTTGAACGCGATTTGCCGGGATTGGGGTTCACGAATTCCTGGTCTTTAAAATGCACGGGATCAGCCTGTTCGGCATTGAATTTCACCGCATAATATTTTTTATTGATGTACGAAACAACTGCCGGATCGGCAAAGGTTTCGGAATCCATCTTTTTACACCAGCCGCACCAATCGGTGTAGATATCGATGAAAATCATGCGGGGCTTCTTTTTGTTGAGCGCAACGGCTTCTTCAAAACTCATCCATTTGATGGATTCGCCTTTTTTTGAGGCCGCGGCCTTTGTCTGGGCAACCGCCGGCAGGGTAGTGAACAGGGAAAAGATCGCTGCTGTCAGCACACAGGATAAAACACGCTTGGTCATAGTACTTTAAGGTTTATTTAGCAAAAACAGGGCTACTCTCACAGCTAACATGAGATTTGCCACACAATCAGGGATTGTTATCCGGCAAGGTTGAACTGCCTGTCCCGGACGATTCAACAATTATGCCGAAAAGTGTGAATAAAATAAAAACACAAAACTCAGGCTTTTGTTATTACCTTAATAAAGGTTGTGTGAGAAAGTAACCTCCGGCAATAACCAAAAGTGGCGCTGCAAACGACAATATGATTACCGGCCAGACAAACATGCCGAAGTAGGTGAGGATTTTTGCATCCTCAGGTTTGTCGGGATCGTAGATAAGTCCGACGGTTTCCCCGACGCGCCATTCGGGCGGGCTGCTGGATACTGAATGCGTATAGGTAATTTCCTGGTTTTTTGATGTTTTAAACTTAAAAACCGGCTTATAGGTCACTCCGTCATCGTCATAAACGGAAATCAGTTCGGTAACAATGCCTGTGGTTCGCTCGCCGTTTTCGAGAAAATTCAGGGATCTTTTAAAAAGAATTCCGGCTGCCAGAACCAGGATAAACCCAATAATTAAAAGAATGCTGTACACCATCTTGCTCATGATTTTCGGTTATTGAACAGGGATATGAAAGTAATATTTTTCTAATTCCTTAGTCATTCAGCATAGTTGACTGCATCTGATATCCGGTGATGCAAATTTTCAAAGAGGATATTGATTTACAGAAGGTTTAATAATCTCTGTTTCTCTCAATTTCCCGTTTTGTTTCCTTGGTTTTCAGGGTTTCGCGCTTATCGTACAGTTTTTTCCCTTTAGCTATTGCAATGGTGAGTTTTGCCAGTCCTTTTTCGTTGATATAGAGTAGTATGGGGATGATGGTCAGTCCTTTTTCAGTGATCTTATTCTGGATTTTTCTAAGTTCCCTACGGGTAAGCAATAATTTGCGGTTGCGCTTCGGCTCGTGGTTCAGATAAGTTCCGTAAGTGTATTCGCTGATGTGCATGTTTTTTACGAACAGCTCGCCATTCTCAAATGCACAGTAGGCGTCGGTAAGGTTGGCCTTGCCTTCGCGCACCGACTTAATCTCGGTTCCGGTAAGCACAATGCCGGCTGTAAACTCCTCAGTTAGAAAGTATTGAAAACCAGCCTTTTTATTTTTTATCTGAATGCCTGCCATGTTTCGTGTGGTAACGAGATACAAAGGTAGTGATTTTGCGATTTGCAGAATCACTGACAGACGATTTGGTAATGGATGATTTTTTTTATCGGTTAATCAGCCTTTTTAACTGAAAAATTGTTGAATGATTTTGTTAAATTTGCCTTAGAACCCAAAAACAAACCTTATGAAGAGAAAATTAAAATACGGTATAGTAGCCATTCTGGTTGCCGGACTTGCCTGGGCAGTCGTTTATCTGAATTCGCTTATGCCGATTATCACCGGCTATGCCGCCAAAAACCTGGCTTCAGCAGTGTTTGTTTCAGGGCGTGCTCAACAGGATGTGGAAACCCTTGACCTGAACTTCTCCTTTATCAGTTTTACCAAGAATACGGTGGATTTTGAGAAGCAGACGGTAACCAGCCGTTTTTTGTGGGGCAAATCGGTGGCCGTTTATCGCCCGGGTTTCGGATGCACCCTGCTTCAGGATAAGGATTACTCCGAACTGAAAGCCGTTGCTTTTCCTGAGATGCACCTCCCTGTATATGATCCGGATACGGTTGCCTGGCCCATGGGAAATCTGATTCCGGATACCGCCACCGGAGCTGATGTTGCCCGGCTTAATGCCGTTAGGGAGAAACTGATTGAGAAGGACGGATACGGCGGCCATGCCTTTGCCTTTGTGGTGCTTCACAGGGGATTCCCGGTTGCCGAAGGTTACAATCAGGGGATTGACAGCCATACGAAGCTCCTGTCGTGGTCGATGGCCAAAAGCTTTACCTCGGCGCTGGCCGGTGTGATGGTAAAGGATGACCTGATCGACATTGACCTGCCCTGCAGATGGCCCACATGGCAGAATGACGACCGGAGGAACATTACCATCAACGACCTGCTCCGGATGCAGAGCGGGCTCGGCTGGAACGAGGACTACGGCAACCGCTCGGATGTTACGGTGATGCTGCATTGCGAAGCCGATTTCGCGGAATATGCCGCCAACAAACCGCTGGCGAATCCTCCGGGTGAGAAATGGTATTACTCTTCGGGAACCACCAACATTGTAAGCGCACTGATGCGCCGTGCCTTAAGCAACGACAATGCATACTACAAATATCCTCATGAGCGGCTTTTCAGCCGGATAGGCATACAAAATGCGGTGTTTGAACCGGATGAGGCGGGTACGCTTACAGGCTCTTCATACCTTTATGTAACGGCGCGGGATTATGCCAGGTTTGCACTGCTCTATCTGAACGACGGTGTTTTCAATGGTGAGCGCATCCTGCCCGAAGGGTGGGTGGATTACACCACCTCGGCAACTGCCGGCAGCAACGGAGTGTATGGTTCCGGCTTCTGGCTGAACGGAGACAAGGCACTGCCTGCCGCCCCGGCTGATATGTATCTCTGCAAAGGCCACGACGGGCAGCGCATCTTTATCATCCCTGAAAAGGAACTGGCAGTTGTGGTATTAAGCTATTCGCCAAAAGGAAATCCCATGGATTTCAATGCTTTGCTGGAGGATGTGCTGGCGGCGGTGCCGTAAATGATAAGCCGGCTGCAGGTGTAATGGAACAGGAGTAGGATTGAATGATGTGAAAATACTGATAGATTCTGCGAAAGAATTGCCTTTGGAAATTGAATATTAATGCGAAAGGCAAGAATACCGGCTGTTGGTAATCAGGGTTTAAATACAATGCAGTTTACTGAGTTGCAGTAAAAAGGATGTTGTAGCATATAGCAATAGGTTAAACCTAATAAACTATTTAGAAATCCAAAGATAGAAATGTGGGAGTTATGAGAGGGAAAGTGTATTTTTGACTGATGAAAACAAAAAACCCGGCTTCATCACCAGCAAAAGAAACTGGGAGAGGAATCACCGGGACTACAATGCAAAGATAATAAAATTATGCATAGTAACACCATAGTTGAGCGAATTATTTCCAAAGAGAGGTTAGAACCCTACCTTAATTATCACGGGAACGACCTGTCGAAAGCCCTGACCCACTATAAAAGCAACATCCTTATATCGGAGTCGTTTTACCCTTTGCTGGCGATATTGGAAGTGGGCCTGAGGAACTCTATGGACTTCCAGCTCACCAGGAAGTTTAACGATAGGGCATGGTACGACAACAGGGATTTTGTAAGGATAGCCGGCAGATTCCAGATAGACAGGATATCGCAAGCCAGAACGAACATACTTTCAGAGAAGAAAGAGATAACCCCAGGACACATTATTGCGGAGCTATCCTTTGGGTTTTGGACTTCGCTGTTCGATACGAAATTTGAAATGACCTTGTGGAAGAATCTACGTCTGGCGTTCCCCAATTGCCCCAAAAGAATACGCAAACGGAAAACGATGAGTACCAAGTTCAACGGAATCCGGGGGCTTAGAAATCGCATTTTTCACCATGAAGCAATTTCATGGAACCTAACCGTACTGGATATTTACAAAAAGGAAATTATAGAGGGTATTGAGTGGTTGAATAGCGAATTGGTAGATTGGGTTTCAGAGTTGAATCAAGTTGATGAAACCATCTCAAAATATCAGCATACAATTGAAAAATGATGATAACTATATGCTACAATATTCACTGCTTAAACACCATCCAGTTTATGGACTTGCACTAAAAAGCAAGCTGCATAGCCTGAAATAATTTGCATTTTTATTCCCCAATTTTATTTTCTTAAATTTGCATAAGAGTAAAAGAGGAAATCCTTTGTTCGACCGGTAAAGGGTTAAGAACAAAGATTAAATATGAGCACGGAAAAAGAGACAAC
>LUZO01000228.1 GCA_001603685.1 Bacteroidales bacterium Bact_23 | reverse complement strand
AAACGACATGTTATGCCATTTTGTCAAAAGCCGTGACCTATGTTAAAATTCGCGAAATTTCATGGCACCGGCAACGATTTTATCATGCTCGACGGCAGGGATCTGAAATCGCTTCCTTCGTCTGACGAGATCAGTTATATGTGCAACCGCCATACCGGCATTGGTGCAGATGGTCTTATTGCCATAAGACCGGCTGAGGGCTTTGATTTTGAGATGGTTTACTTCAACTCCGACGGCAGCCTTGCCACCATGTGCGGCAACGGGGCGCGCTGCGCCGCCGCTTTCGGCCATTTAGCGGGGATGTCGGGCACGGTTTTCAGCTTTCTGGCCGGCGATGGACCCCATACAGGTACTTTGGAACAACAGGCAGATAACCGCTGGCTGGTTGAAATCAGCATGAGCGATATTGCCATTCCGGACGAAACCGGCGAGCGAACCGCAATCAATACCGGAACACCCCATCTGGTGGTTATTTCGGATGATCCGGACAGCGTTGATGTGTTTTCCGAGGGACAGAGAATCAGATATTCTCCGCCTTATGCAGAAAAGGGAATCAATGTAAACTTTGTTGCCCTGGGTGATGATCTGCTTAAAGTGCGGACATACGAGAAAGGCGTTGAAGATGAAACACTTTCGTGCGGGACGGGCGTTACCGCCTGTGCTGCTATCGCCACGCTTAAAACCGGCCGTGAAGCCTGGAAAATTGAAACCCGTGGCGGTATGCTCGAAGTTTCCATGACAAAAAAGGCTGATAAACTGACAAGCGTCAGGCTGAAAGGGCCGGCAATCAGGGTATTTTCCGGCGAAATTCCTTATCCTGCAAAGGTTTAAATATCACCTTTTTGAGAAAAAACGATAATACTATAACAAGTCTATTTTAATGAAAGGCAACCACATAAGTCTCAGAGCTCCGGAACCGGATGACATTGACATCCTGTACCGCTGGGAAAACGACCCGGAAATATGGCGGGTGAGCAATACCACCGCCCCATTTTCGAGGATGGCCATTGAGCAATATGTACTGAATGCCGGCCAGGATATCTTCAGCGCCAGGCAACTGAGGCTGATGATAATAAGCCTGGAAAAAGGCGAAAAGCCTGTAGGTGCCATCGATCTTTTTGATTTCGACCCGCTGAACCGCAGGGCGGGAATCGGAATTATGATTGACGAACCATACCGCCGGAAAGGTTATGCCGCAGAGGCCCTTTCACTAATCATTCACTACTGTAAACACACCCTTAACCTGCATCAGGTTTACTGCAACATCTCCGAAAACAACCTTCCGAGCATACATTTATTTGAAAAGACCGGCTTCGTTAAAACCGGCGAAAAGAAAGAATGGCTGGTGCAGAACGGTGAATGGGTAAACGAACTTTTTTTTCAGATGCTCATGAAATAAAACCCCGAGCTTTATGAGTGAATATTACCATCCGCGATACAGCAACGTAACCAGATCAAGAAAGAGAAAATCTTCGAGGGCCGGCTGGTGGATATTTTTCATCATCCTGATGCTGGGCCTGGCCGGAGCCTGGTACGGTTATCGTACCTTTCTGACCGACAATGTTTACACCGCTTCGGAGAAAGAGGCATTCATTAACATTCCGACAGGCAGCACATTTCAGGAGGTAAAACAAACGCTCTATTCACACGGATTGATTATCAACCGGAAATCATTTGAACTGGCAGCAAGGCTGCAAAAATACGAGCAGGCGGTAAAGCCCGGCCGCTACCGGCTGACCGACGACATGAGCAATCTGGAGCTGGTAAGGCTGTTAAGAAGCGGCAATCAGTCGCCTGTAAAGGTGATATTCAACAACATACGGGTTCCTGAGCAGCTTGCGGGACGAATCTCGAAACAAATTGAAGCCGATTCGGTTTCAATCATCAGCCTGCTGAACGACAGCTCCTTTCTCGACACCCTTGGGGTTACCAGATCAAGCCTGTTTACCATCATCATCCCCAACACCTATGAGTTCTACTGGAACACCGATGCCAGAGCATTTATGAAAAGGATGAAAAAAGAGTCGGATAAATTCTGGGAAGGGCCGCGCAGCGAGAAGCTGAGCCGCATAAACATGAACAGACATGAGGTAATTACCCTCGCCTCGATTGTGGAAAAGGAGACCAACAAAAACGATGAAAAAGCGCGCGTTGCAGGCGTGTATGTAAACCGGCTGAAAAACGGCTGGATGCTCGAAGCCGACCCGACGCTGGTTTTCGCCCACGGCGATTTTGAGATGCGCAGGGTGCTCAGCAGCCACAAACAGATTGATTCGCCATACAATACCTATAAATACAGAGGGCTGCCCCCCGGCCCAATCTGCCTCCCTTCAATCGCTTCGATTGATGCCGTGCTGGATTATGAAAACCACGACTTTATGTTCTTCTGCGCCAAAGAGGATTTTTCGGGCTATCACAATTTCGCCCGTACCCTTGAACAGCACAGCCTGAACGCCTGGAAATACCAGCAGGCACTCAACAGAAGGAATATTTACCGTTAGGGAAATTTCCAACCGCTTAACCGGTAAAAACCGGCCTTTTTGCCATGCCTTTTTGTCGCCGGAAACAAGAATTTCTTTAATTAGTCGTTGTATCGTTGTACCTTTGAGCGATATATCGGCCAATAAGCGGTTTGCAACCCGAAAGCGGGGAAACCGGAAAATTAAAAATTCAGTTATGAGAAAAGCATTTAAAGCATACGATATCAGGGGCGTTTACAACAGGGATTTTAACGGTGCGGATGTTTACAAAATCGGTTTCTTCCTGCCGACGTTGCTGCAGGCCGAGACCGTTCTTGTGGGGCACGATGTCAGGGTTTCGTCGCCCGAGATTCTGGAATATCTGTGCAAGGGCATTACCGATGCCGGCGCCGATGTACATGTGGCGGGTGAATGTACCACGCCGATGATCTACTGGGCTACGGCGAAATACAATTACCAGGCTTCGGTGATGATAACGGCATCGCACAATCCCGCCGAATACAACGGCCTGAAGATATCCAGAGCCGAGGCGCTGCCGGTTGGTTTTGACACCGGGCTTTCGGAACTGCTCGAGATGGCTGAAACGCGCACCCCTTTTCCGGCCGTAATTCCGGGCACCTACAGTACCTTCAACATTATTCCCGATTATCTGGAGTTTCTGAAAGCGTGGCAGGGCGATTATTCCGGCCTGAACATGGCCATCGACTGTTCGAACGGAATGGGCTCGCTGCTGGCCAGGAAACTGTTCGGCGATGCGCCTCACTACATTTTCGAAGAGCGCGACGGCACCTTCCCCAACCATCAGCCCAATCCGCTGGAAGAGGAAAATGTAGCGGACCTGAAGCGCCTGGTGCTTGAGAAACGGTGTGATATTGGACTGATTTTCGACGGCGATGCTGACCGGGTGATGTTTGTAGATGAAAAAGGGCGCTTTATCCAGCCCGACCTGATGATTGCCGTGCTTTCGGGATATTTTGCGGAGAAAGGGCTGAAGGGAAAGGCCATTCAGGACATCCGCACCTCGAAATCGGTAACCGAATATGTGGAGGAGAATGGTTTCGAAATGCACATGTGGAGGGTTGGCAGAGCCTATGCCGCGCTGAAACTGAGAGAGATAGACGGGCTTTTCGGCGGCGAACTTGCCGGCCACTACTATTTTAAAGATTTCTATTATTCCGATTCCGCCTATCTGGCAGCCCTCATCATCCTGGGAGAGGTGAAGAAATTCAAGGAACAGGGCATCAGCCTTTCGCAGCTTATCGATAACATCAGCAGATATTCAGGCACCGGAGAGCTCAATTTCCACATCGATGAGAAGAAAGCGGCCATGGATGCCCTGAAAGAGGCGTTCAGCGCCGAAGAGGCTCCGACAGCGTTCTACGATTTCGACGGCTACCGCCTCGAATTCAGCGACTGGTGGTTCAATGTGCGCCCCTCAAATACCGAACCGTATCTGCGCTTTATTGCCGAAGCCAAAACAGCCGAACTGATCGGGGCGAAAAGGAAGGAAGCGCTTGAGATACTGAAGCCGTATATAACAGACAGTGACAGTGGACATTAGAATATCCCGCCTTATCCTTCTGCTGCTATTGGTTTGCTCATTGGTTTTCAATGCCGAAAATGTTTACGGCTCTGCCTTATTGCCGGATGAGGAACCCACTGACACGCTTAACAAAGCGCGGCTGACCGGTGTAATTGCCGGAACCGGCGCCATTTATGCCGGCTCCATGATCGGGCTGAACAGCCTTTGGTATAAGAACTATCCCAAATCGTCGTTTCATTTCATCAACGACAACGATGAATGGCTTCAACTGGATAAAGCGGCTCACGCAACCGCATCCTATTACATCGGACTGGTGGGTTACAATGGGTTGCGCTGGGCCGGGGTGAACGAAAAGAAAGCGACCTGGTATGGCGGGAGCCTGGGTTTTGCTTTCCTTACCGTTATTGAAATTCTGGACGGGTTTTCAGCAGAATGGGGCGCCTCCACCGGCGACCTGATAGCCAACGGAATCGGAACTGCCGCATTCATCAGTCAGCAGCTATGCTGGGAAGAGCAGCGAATCCTCATGAAATGGTCGTCGCATCTCACGGATTATGCCACCTTCCGGCCCGAAATTCTCGGCAGCTCTTTTCCGGAAAGGATTTTTAAGGATTACAACGGGCAAACCTTCTGGTTGTCTGCAAATATCCGCTCTTTCATAAAAAAAGAAAACCGCTTTCCGGGTTGGCTCAATATTGCCGTTGGATATAGTGCCGACGGAATGACCGGATCAAGGTTCAATCCGGCGACCAACAACAAGGGCGAGCCAATCCCTGCGTTCGACAGAAGGCGGCAGTTTTATCTGGCACCCGACATCGACCTCACCCGGATAAAAACCGGGTCGGAATTTCTGAATAAAACGCTGAGATTCTTTGGATTTCTGAAGTTTCCCCTTCCCGCCATTGAGTTTGGTAAAGAAGGAGTTAAGTTCCACCCCCTCTATTTCTAAGGCAGTTTACACATTGAAACGGATATTCAGGATATCGCCGTCTTCAACCACATAGTTTTTCCCCTCTACATATAGTTTCCCGGCTTCGCGGCAGGCGTGTTCGGACTTCAGTTCAATAAAATCGCGGTATTTCATTACCTCTGCACGGATAAAACCGCGCTCCAGGTCGCTGTGGATTACTCCGGCAGCCTGAGGGGCGGTCATTCCCTTGCGAATGGTCCAGGCACGAACCTCCTTTGGACCGGCAGTGAAAAACGACATCAGGTTGAGGATATCGTAAGCCGAACGAACCAGCTTGTTCACCCCCGGCTCCGTTAATCCGGCATCTTCGAGAAATACCTGACGGTCTTCCGCACTTTCAAGTTCCGCAATTTCCGATTCAAGCGCACCGGCGATTATCAGCACCTGGGTATCTTCGTTTTTCACCGCTTCCCTCAACTGCTCCACATAGGCATTTCCGCCGACGGCCGAAGCATCGTCAACATTACACACATAAATAACCGGTTTGTCGGTGAGCAGGTACATATCGCTGATAAAGCGGCGGTCGTTCTCGTCAATATCAAGTGAGCGCACCGAGTTGAATCCTTCAAGATGCTCCTTTACGCGCTTCAGTACCTCAATGCCATGTTTTGCATCCTTATCGCCCGATTTGGCGATCTTCTCAAGGCGCTGGATTTTCCTTTCAACCAGGTCAAGGTCGCGGATTTGCAGCTCAAGGTCAACAATTTCGCGGTCGCGAACCGGATTTACCGAGCCTTCCACATGCGGCAGGTTTTCATCATCGAAGCAACGAAGCACATGAATGATGGCATCCGTTTGCTGAATATCGGCCAGGAACTTATTGCCTACCCCCTCACCCTGGCTTGCACCCTTTGCCAGGCCGGGGATATCCACAATCTCAACCGTAACCGGAACAATCTTCGCCGATTTAATCAGTTTGTCAATCTCATACAGCCTGTCGTCCGGAACAATGATCTGGCCGAGGTTCGATTTGTTGGTGCTGTAGGCAAAATTTGAAGTTTGTCCTTTGGTATTTGAAATACAGTTGAAAATAGTGGTTTTACCGGTGTTTGTCAGTCCGATGATGCCGCATTTTAAAGCCATAAGCTGATGTTTTTATTTTCGGGGTGCAAAGATAGCTAAAAGGCGGCGGAGTTGAATGTGATTTTTTTCGTGTGATCCGAGATAGTGATTTTGTTTGAGGATTTGAAGCGCCTGGCGGCGCATTTGAAGATTTGAGGATTTGAAGCGTCTGTCGACGCATTTGAGGATTTGAAGCGTCTGGCGACGCATTTGAGGATTTGAAGCGTCTGGCGACGCATTTGAGATTCTACCATAAGGTCGTCCCTCCGGGACTTTTATGAAGCCAAGCTCCGTAGGAGCGACCTTATGGTAAAAAATAGCCGGCGTCGTGAAAATCAAGCTCCGTAGGAGCGGCCTTATCGTTTGCAGATAAAAAAGTTGCTAACAGGGGTGTATATCGTGATATATCCGGCTAAGATTTTCTGCCACAGAAGCACTAAAGCACTAAAGAGCACAAAAGAGTTTTATCTTTTTTGTGGGGTTTCGTGATTCCGTGTTTTAGTGGCTTTTAACAGATCGTTTCATAAGGCTTTTTTCTGCCTTTACAAATAGGTTACCTTAATCCAGATATCACTGTTGCGGCCGAGGTTATCGGAGCAACTGATTTTATAATCTCCGGGATCGGGTGTGAAAAAGACTTTGTCGCCGGGCAATGCATCCTGCAACAGTTTGTCGTTCAGATACCAGAACACCTTCCCCACCCCGTTCTCGGCATTGCAGGCAAGCTGAAGCTGTTGTTTCCGGCCTCGGATAATCAGGTATTCGGCACCATCGGTGAGCGAGGTAATTACCGGCGCTCCGGTATACTTCACTGACGGACATTTCGGGTTGTGGGGCGGTATCTGCTGATACGGAATCTGCATCTCGTTGTACCAGGCCATCAGTTCGGGCGGATAATGGGGATATAACACCTCGCGGTAGCCTTTTTCGGGGAGGCATGACCGGCAGTAACTGATTGTTTTCGACTCATTTACAAAACACCTTTGCATGTGGTTGCAACGCATCGAAGGCGAAATCCCGGGAATAAAATAGTCCATCACCTGGTGGTGACAGAAGGTATCGGGCGGCATTCCGCTTTCGGAGCATACCAGGCGGTAATCCAGGTCAGGGGTCGGCGAAAACCAGTCGCTCTGCTGTTTTGGCTGGATAGCATTAAAAATGCTGAACAACAACGGTACGGCAAATTCGGAACCATTCAGTTCCGGCACGCCGTTTCCGGGGAAATTTCCGGTCCATATCCCAATGGTGTAATCGGTGTTATAACCGATGGCCCAGCCATCCCGCCGCCCGTATGAAGTACCGGTTTTCCATGCTATCTCGGGCAGATTGGCGGCATCCTTATACTGGTTTGGCAGATCGGGCCGCCGAAGTTGGGTGAGGATATTGGTAACCATATAGGCCGCACCCGGCGAACAGAGGGTATCGGATGAGTTGTGCGAGGATGATTTGAAAAACCTCAGCGGCTGATAAACCCCATGGTTTGCAAAAGCTGAATAAAGGCCGGTCAGTTCTTCCAGGGTGGTGCCACATCCGCCGAGTACCAGCGAAAGGCCGAGCTTTTTGCGGTGTGCGCCAATCCATTTAAAGCCGGAAACAGCCAGTTTGTTTGCAAAGTAATCCACCCCCACTTTATCGAGCAGATCAACCGCCGGCAGGTTGAGCGACAATGCCAGCGCCTGTTCCACGGTAACTTTTCCGCGCCAGGTTTCATCGTAATTTTCCGGGCGGTAACCGCCAAAATTCTGCGGCACATCGGTGACCATCATTTTCGGGGTGATCAGGCCTTCGTCAAATGCAAGGGCATAAAGCGCAGGTTTCAGCGCTGAGCCCGGAGAGCGCAGCGCCCGCACGCCATCCACCTGTCCCTGCCACTGATCTTCGTCAAAACCGGCCGAACCGAGATAACCCAGCACCTCCATACTCCGGTTATCCACAACCAGAATGGCCAGATTTCCCACCTGCAACGAGCGCAGCCTCCGCACATAGTTGGTTGCCTGCACCTCAATGCTGTGCTGAATGGCAGGATCAAGGGTTGTATACAGTTCGGTACCGGTACCCGTTTGTTTCAGGCGGTAGGATAAATGGGGCGCCCGGCGCGGAATATCATACCGGCTGGCGTCAATGGGCTCGCTCAGAGCATCTTCTGTCATTGTTTTCGGAAATAGCCGCTTCTTCTCCATCTGCTTTAGCCAGAAGTCGCGCTTTTGGCGTAGGAGTTCCGGATTCCGGCCGGGTTTAAGGGCATTCGGATCGTTCGGTATAACGGTGAGCAGGGCAATCTGCGCCAGGCTCAGTTCTGCAGGGTCTTCACCGAACCAGATATAGGAAGCGGCTTTCACCCCCTCAATATTACCGCCGTACGGAAGCAGATTGAAGTAGAGCTGCAGGATTTCGCGTTTGCTGAAGTGCCATTCGAGTTGCAGGGCACGGAACATCTCCCTGATTTTCACCAGATGTGTGCGGGGCGCAGGATCGAGCAGGCGTGCCACCTGCATGGTTATGGTGGATGCGCCGGATGTGCGCTTTCCCTTTACCAGATTGTTAAAGGCCGCCCTGGCCACCGATGCCGGATTGATGCCAGGATGATAGTAAAACAAACGGTCTTCCTTGAAAATGAAGGCTTTTTCCAGGTCGGGAGTAATTTCGTCGAGGCGGACAGGCAGCCGCCATTTATCGTCATCACTCAGAAAGGCATGCAGCAGGGTGGAATCGGCGGCATAAACCGATTTCGACCATGAGATGGAAGAGACGGGAAAGGGGAAAAGGCGGTCAAATAGCAGAAACAGAAGGAAAAGCGCAATGAAAACGGAAGCGATCAGTACGGCAACAAACCGTCCGCGCTTTAATCGCAGCTTTCTGAAAAAGCCCGGCTTACCTTTCGGTTTATCGCTCATTTTCCTGAAGAAACTAAATTTTCATTTCATATTACCGTGATCCTCCCTTTGCCGCTGCCGGTTATACGCCCGATAACCACTCCCCTGATACCCAGCCGGCTGAGTGATTCCATATATTTCTCCGCATCGGCCGGTGGCATGCTGATTAGCAATCCTCCCGAAGTTTGCGCATCGCAGACCATATATTTCTCCGTAAGCGAAAGGGTACCGAAACCGGTCCATTGCGAGGCATATTCCAGGTTTGCCTTCGTTCCGCCCGGTACGGCGCCAGCCATGGCGTAAGCCCGCACTTCGCTGAGAAACGGGAGGTTTTCAAATACCACTTCGGCATCCACTTCCGAAGCGAGGGCCATCTCATGCAGATGCCCGGTAAGCCCGAAGCCTGTAACATCGGTGCAGGCGTGAACGCCAAATCCGGCCATCAGTTCGGCGGGAATCCGGTTCAGCAGTTTCATGCTCTCTTCGGCTTCTTTGATTGCCTTTTCACCGGCGATCCCCATTTTTGCGGCAGTCGAAATGATACCGGTTCCGAGCGGCTTGGTCAGTACCAGGACATCGCCGGGTTTTGCTCCCTTATTTCGGATTACTTTGCCGGGATGGGTAAAGCCGGTAACCACCATGCCATATTTCGGCTCATTGTCCTCAACCGAATGGCCGCCCACAATCGGGATTCCGGCTTCGGCAGCCTTTGCGGCGGCACCTTTCAAAATTTCATTGAGCGCACTCAGGGGAAGGCGGTTAACCGGAAACGCCGCAATGCTCAGCGCAAAGGCCGGCTTCGCGCCCATGGCATAAATATCGCTCAGGGCATTTGCAGCGGCAATTTCACCGAAGCTAAAAGGGTCGTCAATCACCGGCGTTAGGAAATCAACGGTCTGAACTACTGCAAGTTCATCATTTATCCGGTAAACGGCTGCATCATCCTTGTTTTCGGTGCCCACCAGTACGGAGGGGTCCGTCATGGTGGGAATTCCGGCCAGAATTTCGTCGAGGCGGGCCGGCACTATCTTGCAGGCACAGCCAAGCCCGTGCGTGAAGGCGGTGAGCCTGATTTCGTTTCCGTCATCCTTCCCGGCTGTAGTCTGATTTTCGCCGTCGGTCAGGGTGCGCAGGGTATTTGCAAGCACTTCCACCGCCTTATCCACCTCCTCTTCCGTGGTAGTGATGCCAAATGAAAAGCGGATGGTTCCCGGGGCATATTCCGGGCTCACCTGCATGGCACCAAGTACCGATGAGGTTTCCGTATCACCGGTATGGCATGCGGCGCCGGCCGAAGCAGCAATTTCAGGAATCGCGGCAAGCAGGGTCTGGGCAATCTGATTGCGGAAACTGATGCTCAGCGTATTGGGCAGCACCTTTTCGGGATGTCCGTTTACCTGAAAACCGCCGATCCGTTGCGAAAGGCTGTCAATAAACCTTTCCCTGAGTCCTGAAGTGTGCCTGCCGTACGACTCCAGCCTGTTGTAAGCCACTTCGCAGGCTTTACCGAGGCCGGCAATCTCAAGGACATTTTCAGTGCCGGCCCGCATATTCTGCTCATGATCGGCCCCATGAATCAGCTTCTCTATCGTCACACCCTTCCTGATGTAGAGTGCGCCCACTCCCTTGGAGGCGTATAGCTTGTGGCCGGCCACCGAAAGCAGGTCCACCCCCAGTTGCTTCACATCCACGGGTATTTTGCCCGCCGACTGCGCAGCATCGGTATGCATAAGGGCTCCGTTGCGGTGGGCAAGTTCTGAAATTTCGGCAATGGGCTGAATGGTTCCCACCTCATTGTTGGCATGCATTACCGATACCAGTATGGTTTCAGGCTTCAGCAGGCTGCGGATGGCGGCAGTGTCCACCAAGCCGTATCGGTCAACCGGGGCGATGGAAACCTCAAAACCCTGAGTTGTGAGATAGGCGGCCACTTCGGTAACTGCCGGATGCTCCACCGCCGAAATGATGAGGTGATTTCCCTTTGAACGCATCGCAAAGGCAGCCCCTTTGATGGCCATATTGTTGGATTCGGTGCCTCCGCTGGTAAAAATCACCTCGTCGGGGCTACAGTTCAGGAGAAGCGCCGTCCTTTCACGGGCTTTTTCAACGGCAGCACGGGTTTTAACCCCAAAAGCGTGCGAACTGGAAGGATTTCCGAAATAAAGATCGAGAAAAGGGCGCATCTCCGCCGCTACTTCAGGATCAATGGGGGTTGTAGCATTGAAATCAAGGTAAATCTGCTCCATATCGCAACTTAAAACTTTATTTTATTTTTCGGATTTATCAGCCGGCAATTTACGAACTCCCGGTGAAACCGGCCTGCTTAAATATCCGCTACGGCTTCGGTTACGGCTTTCAGCAGCAGGGCGGCATTTCCGGCAGCATCGCCGGTGCCGGTTTCAATTTCGGTGACCGGCCGCTCCTTATGCCTTAATAACGCCTTTTCATAGGTCTTATCGTAATACTGAAGTACCAGCCCGATGGCCGGAGTGAAATTTTCCTGACGGATGTGGTCTGCTGCTTCCGCGAAAACTCGGCCACCAAGCGGCTGGGCAATCTTTTCCAGCGCCACAAGCAGATGCTCTTTCGGGAATACCGCATATTCGCCGGCAAGGCGCTGAACACGAATATCGTAAGGCACTTTCAGCAACATCAGCGGACTCTGCTTGATGCGATCATACAAAGGCGAAGGCAGGCTGACCGAACCGATGGAGCGGCTTTCATCCTCAATCCAGATTCGCCTCGAATTGTCGAGTTTATGCAATTCTTCAAAGAGGTTGTTTTCAAACTGCTCATTGGTCGGCTGGGGTGTCTGGCCAAGATATCCGAAAACGGAGCCTTTGTTATGTGCAATTTCTTCAAGATCAACAATTTGTTCGCCGAGTTTTTGCAGTTCATGCAACACTGCCGTTTTTCCGGAACCGGTCATTCCGCCAAGTACCACAAACCGGGCATCTTCGCCGGCTTTCTGCCGGATATATGCGCGGTAAGCCTTGTAGCCGCCGGCAATCACCCGTGCATGATAGCCCGCCTGACTGAACAACCAGGCAAGAGAAGCACTGCGCATCCCACCCCGCCAGCAGTAGAGCACCACATCACGAATTCTGCCGTTGGTAATGGCATTCAGCTGCTTCACATACTTCGACAGCTTTGCTCCGGCGAAATCCAGCCCCAAAAGCAATGCCGCATCCTTGCCGGCATCGTGGTAGCGGGTTCCGACTTCAGCCCGCTCCTGATCCGAAAACAATGGAATATTGATGGCGCCGGGAATGTGCCCCTGCAGGTACTCGGAAGGAGACCTTACATCAATCAACGGAAAATCAGGGCTTTCGTCGAAAAGCCAGTGCGGTTCAACAATGGTTACCATGAAGCAAAATTACCGCAAAACGGAAAATGGTAAAACAATCAATCACTCAATTTTTACAACTTCGATCTCCTCATCCAGATACAACAGCCACGGAACGGGGTTGGGATAGCCCATTTCCCGGAGCAGGGATGCATAGTTTTTCACCTGCTCGCCATGAAACTTTTCATGTTTACCACTCTTGAAATCAATCACATCGGTGTGATCATCGTGAGCCACTACGCGGTCGGGGCGGTATGACTTCCCTTCGGGAGTCAGGATTTCGGATTCGATGAAAACTTTTCCGCCGATACCGAAAAAATTTCGCGCCTGTTCATGGCTGAATATACGGTCGAGCAATGCGGCGAATTTCTCCGCCGACTCGTGGTTGAGCAGGCCTTCGGCCGAAAGTGCTTCGAGCGCCTTCTCCTTATCTCGGTAGTCGTGTATCAGCGAGAGGGCAAAATGCAGCAGGTTCCCGGCCGCCCTGGCCGAGTCGGCCTCCTTTACATTCCACTGCAGGGGTGCGCGGGAGGCAAACACCAGCCTGTCCTTCCAGGGATAGGAATGGAACTCAGCCTTTGGTTTATCCGCCTGCGATTCATAATTCTCACCTTTCATATAGGTTCCGCTGCCATACCGATACATTTGATTTTCAGAAAGTCCGGCACCCTCATTTTTGATGAATTCTGCAAACAGGCCGGCAAACCCCTGCTTGTCAGAACTCTTTCCGGTATCTATTCCTTCCGTCAGTACATAAAGCCTTTCCGACGGGCGGGTAAAGGCTACATACACCAGATTGAGGAAGTCAAGATTCCGCTTTTCATTCTCCTCTTCAAGAAGGTAGGCATATTCGGTTGACTCCAGCGCCGATTTTGTCACCGGCAGGTAAACCGCTTTCAGGTCAGGAAGTTCTTCATCACTTAATGGTACCCAAACCGAAGGATGCCCCCCTGATGATTTTCCCTGCCGGGCAAACGGATAGATGACCACCGGAAACTCAAGCCCTTTTGACTTGTGAATGGTCATCACCTGTACGGCATCCGGACCTGCCGGTAACATAACGGACAAAGTATCGCGCTTGCGCTCCCAGTATTCCAGAAAACCTGACAGGCTGCCCGGATTTGTGGTAGAAAAGGAAAGAATTTCATCCAGGAAAAACTGCAGATAAACCGGAGAGCGCTCATTCAGTCCGAAAATGCGGATCAGCTCCTCAACCTTGTCGAGCAGCGATAGAAGACGCATGGCCGCTATATTAACCGATAATCCCGAACGGCTGAGCAATTCTTCGAACGATTTGATTTCTACAGCTTGCCGGTAGGCTTCGGCTCGGCTTTCCTCCTTAATCAGACCGTTGTCAAAAAGATATTCCACGATGGCTGTCCGGCCAATGGCCTGATTGGGATTATTCAGAAGTCCGAGCCAGTTCACCAGAAAAATTACTTCCGGCGAACTCTTCAGCAGCAAAGAATCAGCCGAAACCACCTGAATGCCGTGCCCGGTAAGATCAACGGCTATTGCCGAAGCCTCTCTGTTGGCGCGGCACAGCACCGCAATATCGCCGGGTTTGTAGCCCTCATCCAGCAAAGAAGTAATCTGCTGATAAACCCTGTTCAGATTGTATTCCGTATAATCGCCGTCGGTTTCGGTATAGAACTCAATCTGCACCAGCCCACCGGTTTTGTCTTTATCAAAATCCTGTTCAAGTTCATCATAAACAGCCTTTTTTCCACTTAGGAACCTGGACGCGACATACCCGAAAAACCGGTTGTTGAATTCAACGATTTCACGGCGCGACCTGAAATTGGTACCAAGCTTATCTGGCTTGTATTCCTGTTCCAGCACCGCTGCACGCCTGGTTATCAGCGGATTGTTTTCCGGATTGTCAACATCCGGGAGCCGTACAAACTGATCCACATCGCCGTTGCGGAAACGATAGATGGCCTGTTTTCCATCGCCAACCACCAAATTCAACCCGCCCTGCGAAAGCGAATTTTCCAGAAGCGGCATAAGATTGGTCCACTGCAGAACCGAAGTATCCTGAAACTCATCAATCATGTAATGGCGGTACCGCTCTCCGATTTTCTCGTAAATAAATGGAACGGGCTCCTCCATCACTATGGCGGCAACTATACGGTTAAATTCAGAAATGGGAATGACATTCCGCTCGGCTTTTATCTGATCCAGGCGGCTTTTCAGTTCTCCAAGCAGCGACATCGGGTAAAGTTGCGAACGGATTTTTTCCAGAAGTGCAATGCGCTGCCCCTGAGAGTTAATCAACTCCATAGCCTGGCGATAATATTCGGCAAGCCGTCCGGTGATTGCAAGCAGTTTTTCCTTGTCAGGCGACTTTTCACCGGCGGCACTCAGCCATTTGCCTTCGTCAATCGTCTTTTTGGCATAGGTGCCGGCTTCCGAAAGTAATTCCCCTTTTGCCAGTTTCCCGAAAAAACCGGGCAGCCCTTTGCCGGACTGAAAAAACATGCTTTCATCAAGCCCCTGGCTTGCAATCAGTTTCAGTGCAGAAGTTCCGGCCTCCTTCAGCGACTGCCTGTATCCGTCAACAATTTTGCTGATGGTTTTGTAGTTTTTCTTAACCTGCGCAGCATCCAAACCGGCCGGTTCAGGCACCAGCCTGAATGCGTTTTCATCAAAGAGGTTCTTGGCAAACGACGCCAGGGTTCTGTCAATCTGCCAGCTTTCATCATCCTGTGCCCTGTTTTTGATGTAATCCACCAGCACTTCGGTAAGCCCAGCATCGGTCCCGACATCGGCAATCAGTTCATCAACAGTCAGGCCGGTAAGCATATCGGTATCCATCTCGACCTCAAAATTCATCGATATCCTGAGGTCGTAGGAGAACGACCGGATTATCCGGTGCACAAAACTATCGATGGTGGAGACCGCAAAATCGCCGTAATTGTGCAATATCTCCGTGAGTACCTTCCCGGCATTCGAATTGATAGCCTGCATTGAAAGGCCAGTGTTTTTCAGTAGTTTATCAACAAGGTGTCTGTCTTTTTCCGGGATATTCCCTTCATCCAGCGTGCTGACCAGTTTCAGGTTCGACAATATCCTTTTCTTGATTTCATTGGCAGCCTTGTTGGTAAAGGTGATGGCAAGGATATTTCTGTACCGGACAGGCTCTTTAAGTACGATGGAGAGGTAGTTGAGCATCAGGGTGTAGGTCTTGCCCGAGCCCGCGGATGATTTGTAAACCAGGAAGTTATTCATTTTTGAAAGCTGAAGTGAAATTGCCGGAAATCCTAAAAACAGTAAAAATCAAAAGTAACAAATTCTGCAAAAAGCTACCGGCTGCGCCATATTTTTATTCTATTTTGCAAATGGCTGAACCGGTGGAATTTCCTCAGAATTAGAAAAATCGGGAAGCGCAGGTTTAAGAAAGATCCTTTATTCGCCGAGGCTGCAGTATTTCGAGATTGATATACAGCAATACAGCCAGAATTATTCAGCAGTGCCGCCTGTCCAGGGGCTGGTGAAAATCTTAAACAGCCCGGCAGGGCTAACCAGTGTCCTTTCTGAAGAGATAACCGCTTCATAATCCCGCAGAAAAGCCACCCCTTCCGTCTGGGTGCCGGCCATTTTATCAAAATCGATTCTGCGTTTGTTGCCGCTGAAAAAATCGTTACCCCTGAAATCGTAGAGCAAAATAATGAAAGGGTTGTAATTTTTGTATCCGCACAACATTACTTCGTTTCCCGAAGGCGAAATATCCGCTCCGGTTACCAGGCCATCCACAAAATATTCCGAAATCGGATAGGTAACATATTCACCCGGGATTTTGGGCAGGGCATAGAGCCGCGAATGCAGGTTGCCCCAGTTCTTCGAAAAGAGATACAAGCTATCGCCTACAGCCATAACCGATTCGCAATCAAAGTCGTTATTGCGGTTAGCCCGGTCGAATGAATTCTGATCGCCGTACGAAAACCGGATGGTTTCAGCCGCAACTTCCTTGTTGCTGCTGGTCAGGATATCGTTTTTTGAAACTTTGTAAATCGTCAGGTCTTTTCGCGTACCAAGATTATTGCCCATATCACCGATATAGATATAGTCCTCATCCTGAGTAATATCCTCCCAGTCGAAATTGCGGGCATTGGTAATGGTAATGGTTTCGCGCACCTTCCCTTTCACGGTATCGAGCTTGTATAACTCCGGTTTGCCTCCGCTGTCGTTGTGCGTCCAAAGAAAGCCGTTCCAGAAGATAAGCCCGGAAGTTTCCCTGACCTCCAGTGGCAACGACTTGACCATCCGGTGCGGTTGTATGAATGTTTGGTGATACAGACATGAACCGTCGTTTACTATTGCAGTGGAATCAAAGTTCAGCGCGCGGGGATCGGTACAACCCTCTGTTTGAGCGATGAGGCGATTTGTTGCGCCAAGTGAAAACAGAACGACAAAAAATGCAACAGGGAGATTTTTGATATTCTTCATTATTGATTTGTTAATCAGGCATCTAACCCAACAGGTTTCTTGGAATATTAATAAGCAGGTTTTTATGTTTTAGCGAATAAATTTCACCATTTAACCGGAAAACATCAAATTAATTAACTGCAAATATAAAGTTTTGTTCCATTTATCTGTTC
>LUZO01000227.1 GCA_001603685.1 Bacteroidales bacterium Bact_23 | reverse complement strand
CCTGTTTTGTGCAACGCATGACCCACTTTTAAATTTTCATTTCAAGTAGTTGAGTTTGCTTTTGAGTAGGATTAAGGATTTTGGTTTTGACAATTTGTGATTTTGGCAGAATATAGCGTAGTTGACGTATTTCCTTAATTTCATTAATGGCTTTTTCCGCAGACAAGTTAATGTTGTTTAAGTTCAACAATCTTTCAAGTTCCTTGTAAACAGAGTACGCAGCAAAACAGATGCAAATGTGAGCTTCGACTCTGTTTCTTAATCGATGATATACCGGACGGATCCTTAAATCGGTTTTCGATATGCGGAATGCTTTTTCAATATTCCACAACAGGGTGTAATTTTCAATAACCTGATTACATTTTAGTTCAGTATTGGTAACATACCCTTTGAGTCCATCCCAAATACCATCTGCATTGTATTTTTCATAATCAATAGCAATACTTGCCTCCCCGGTTAATATCAGATATTTGTTATAACCACGATTATTGATATGCTCTTTCTTAAGCTTACCGCCCGACACTTTCTTTTCCAGCCTTTTGATCCCCTTTTCCCGGTTCCTTTTATCGACAAAAGCCCTTTTGGATGAAAAACTAATAATTAACCGACCGTTTTTTGTTAAAAGTTCTTTTGGTTTATCTTCCTCAACACCGAGTTCAATAACTTTTCTCTTTATTTCTTCAGTTTCGTTTTTAAGTCTGCCACCAAGAATGTATTTATAGCCTTTTGCGGATAATGCCTCAATGTTTTTCTGCGATAGCAAAGCTGCATCGGCCACAACAATTGGCTTGTCGATGCCAAACCTTCTTTGGAAGTGCTCCAGTATCGGAATTAATGTTTTAGTCTCAGAAGTGTTTCCTTCAAATATTTGGTAACCAATAGGGTAACCATGCCCGCTCACCAACAATCCTATCATTATTTGAGGCTGCTGATGCTTGCCATCCTTATTAAAGCCCGGAATACGGTAATCGTCTTCCTCCGAAGCCTCAAAATAAAGGGTAGTCATATCGTAGAAAACAACCCCAATTTTGCCTCCTAAAAGCGATTTTGAATACTCGAACGATGTTTGCTCGATGATTGGCTTTAAATCAGTATTTAACTCGTCTAAAAATCGATAAATTGAATAAACACTAATATCCATATTCAGATGCTGGCGAAAATAATCCACCGTCTTTAATTTACTTCCGGGATATACCAGCCGGCACAAAACCAAATTCCTGAAATAATTGCATGACCCGTTGGAAGGAAAACCAATTTTGTCATAGATCTTGCCAAGTATCAACTCTGAACCTACAACTTGTAAATGTTCGTTTGCTATACTGTTTACGAAGTTCTCAACGACTAAATCATCGTGTTCTACAAACAGGGATTGAAGTCCGCTAAGCCGCTCCAGTTCTGACTTTGCAAGCAATAGAAGTAACTCTTCCTCTCTTTTAGTTTGCGCAATTCCAACAGTCTTAATTACCCTGTTGGAGCGATTATGCTTCTGCACAATCTGTATACTAATTGAGCCGCTGCGATTCTTATTTTTTCGAATAAACATGCACAAAAATAACCCCGCATGACCCAAAATGCAAAAAAAATTATCTTATTTGCTTGATAATCAATAAGCCATTCTTGAAGCGTTCATGTGGCGCACAAAACAGG
>LUZO01000226.1 GCA_001603685.1 Bacteroidales bacterium Bact_23 | reverse complement strand
AAAACAGAAAAAACAAACAAACTGAATTTTTCAAATCAACTGATTACAAACTTTTAAATTTTACAACCATGAAAAAGCAAATTTTAATTTTCGTATTAGCGATCTTCGCTATTGGATTCTCTTCGACTGCATTTGCGCAGCCTCTTACACCAAGACTTGTAACATGTTTAACACCTGATGCGTTGCATCCTATCGCAGGACAACCATATACTTACTCAATTACAGTCCCGACTCCTACACCTGGTACTGATTGGGGCCCGTTACACTATCGGTGGTTCGTAACGCAAAGTACTCAAATAATCAATACTGGAGGATTTGCCGCTCTGGTATCCCCAGACGGAGGACCATTAATGAATGTTACAGGAGGCTCTGATTATAATGTGGTTTACCCTGATGGTGGAACATTACCTTTTATCGAGATTACATGGAACGCATTTGCATATGACCCAAGTGCGCCCGTGTTTGTAGGTATATTAGTAGTAGGTGAAAATGGCAGTTGTACTCCTAATAACATGAAAATATTTAAAATAGAACCGCTACACGCATTTACACTTGACATTGCAAACGTTCAAGCTGGAGCGATAGTGGATGGTTATGGAACTAATGTTGACAACTGTATTGCCGATATCGTTTCTGCAGAAATTAATGCAACTTTTGATGCAGTACAATACGATTTTGGTCAAAACACTCTCTATTATGCTGTAGCAGCAGCCAATTGGTCTACAGCATGGCAATTATCAGCTAGGTTTGATAACCTCCAACCAGGACAAACAGTTACTCTTGAATGGGCTACTGATATAGCTTTCACAACACCACACTTTATAGGTACAGGTGCTGGTACTCATGTATCTACTGATTTAGTCACACCTCAAAGCGGTACATCTGTTGGCGCTGCAGGTGAAACAATCTACATAAGAGCAATTATTAATCATGGTAATACTTGGGAGGGCCTTCAAGATGTCCAATATACTTTAGCTGTAAATGGAGTCTTAACTGATGGTACGGATCCTCTTGTCGGCGCTTGGTATGATATTGATTATACAAGTTGCGCTCAGGTAGATTTCGATGATGAAGCATTTCAAACTATTAAAGCAAGACCTACTATTAATGACACTATGGATCCGCCCTCACCGGGCAACGACTACTTACCAATTCAGCCGTAATGTCACATAGTTAAAGTTTGCTTTTTCATCCCACGCCTTTCCGGCCGGCGCCTTGCGGGGCGTTGGCCGGGGAGAAGAGGGAGGAGAAAGGGGATTGCGGATTAGTAATGTCTAATGTCTAAAAACGGAAGTCAGATGTCAGATGTCAGATGTCAGATGTCGGAAGTCAGATGTCGGAAGTCGGAAGTCGGAAGTCGGAAGTCGGAAGACTGAAGTCGGAAGTCGGAAGATGGAAGTCAGATGTCAGATGTCGGAAGACTGAAGACTGAAGTCGGAAGTCAGATGTCGGAAGTCGGAAGTCAGAAGATGGAAGTCGGATGATGGAAGTCAGAAGACAGAAGTCGGATGTCGGAAGTCGGAAATCAAATCGGCCACGGCTGGACAAAAATCTAAAATCTAATCCGCCAGAGGCGGACCGCTGTTAGCGGATCTAAAATCAAGAAACCCGGCAAAAGGCTAAGAAGCCGCCGCCAATGGGTATTCTACCGGAAAGGAAGTAAGTGTATTTCCGCCATAACCGGTAAGTAAAGTGCAAATGGTTGGCTCTCCCGGAGTATCCGGGGTAGATGACCGGAGGTAAATATGAAATCTGACTCTATGAAGCGTACAGAGATCGTAAACCCAGATGCCTGGGACAGATGCAGGGGTAAACCCGGCATAGGTTCAGGGATTGTATGCAGGCGTTGCCGCAACCGTGGAGCTGCGCGGCCGTAAAGGGCTGCAAACCACCGGTTAATGCTGCCGTACTGCTGTCCGTTCATCCGCAAACAGCGCAACCTGTTCAATAAAAAATTGAAACAATATGCCAATGCACTGAAATATGAAGCTGTTGTTCCCCACATACCAGGAATGGTACGCCGCTGCCATGCACGCTGCGGCACAGCTACCGGTATGCCTGTATAATAAGGTGCGGGAACGGGCACATTTAACCATTAAAACCTGAAGCTTATGAGACAAGCGAAATACGATCCGGGCCCCGTCGTGAAGCGGAGGGGTACGCCAATGCGCCACCCCCGCAGCGGACGGGTTCCCCCGAAGGATCTGAAGCGGCAAACGGCTCTGTGGCCGGCTGCAAGCGGAGTTCCCGTATATGCAACTCATGGGCGGAAGCTAAAAACCTGAAAACAAATGCATAAACCAAAAAACCATGTAGTTCCGGACTTTGATGCGGACGGCATCGGGGCATTGCCACGGAGGCATAGAGGCCCTGCTGCTGCGGCACCGCATCAAAGCCCCGGAGCCGCATCACCACCCGGCAGCAACTGTGGCCGGACAATGGCTACAGGCTGCCAACCGCCGGGTGTGGTTAAGCCTCCCGGCAGCAGCCAGGGCTATGGGCGGTACAGGAGATGGCGCCCACCACGCGATGTACCCACAAGCTGGCGTACGGGTGAGAGTCCACCCCGCAACGCCAATAAGCTGCTGTTCAGCCACATAGACTCAACCGTCCGGAGCAGTCTGCCCGCCAGGGGGCACTTGCCGAACCGGGGATCAGCAGGCAGGGAATGGCCTGAGGGAAGGAGTGTGACTAATTTCTAATGTCTAATTTCTAATTTCTAAAAAGAAAAAAGGATAAAGGAACAAGTAAAAAGACTAAAGGAAAAAGGAAGAACCAGCCGGTGGCTGAGCGAAGTCGAAGCCCGGTGGCTGAGCGAAGTCGAAGCCCGGTGGCTGAGCGAAGTCGAAGCCCGGTGGGTGAGCCGGTGCCTGAGCGAAGTTGAAGGCGAGTCGAACCCGAGTCGAAGGCGAGTCGAACCCGAGTCGAACCCAAGGCGAAGTAAAGAAAAAAGGACAAAGACTAAAGTAAAAAGTGAGCACATACCGATGCCTGAGGCTCTCGCCGATGCCTGCTGGTGGCTGAGCGAAGTCGAAGCCCGGTGGCTGAGCGAAGTCGAAGCCCTCGAAGGCGGAGGCGAAGTGAAGAAAAAAGGAAAAAGTGAAAAGTAAAACATAACCGATGCCTGGCGGTGGCTGAGCGAAGTCGAAGCCCTCGAAGGCGGAGGCGAAGTGAAGAAAAAAGGACAAAGACTAAAGGAAAAAGGAAAAAAGAAACGCGTAACGAACTGAACTGAAAAAAGAAACTGAAAATGAGAAGTGAGATAAGAAATACAGGTTTGTCGATGCTGCAGGCAATTGAATTTGCCGGCAATGCGGCTGTGGCACCTGGTTTTCAAATCTCCGGCCTCTCAACTTCCGGCAAAACCAAATCGCCGTCAGGCGCAAATCTTCAAATCGCCGCAGGCAATCAAATAGCCGCAGGCGCAAATTCTCAAATCGCCGCAGGCAATCAAATAGCCGAAGGCGCAAATATTCAAATCGCCGCAGGCAATCAAATAGCCGAAGGCGCAAATCTTCAAATCGCCGCAGGCAATCAAATCGCCGCAGGCGCAAATCTTCAAATCGCCGAAGGCAATCAAATAGCCGAAGGCGCAAATCTTCAAATCGCCGCAGGCAATCAAATGGCCGAAGGCTATCAAATTTTTAAATAAATGAAGGCATTGAAACACATATTACGACTGTTGGCTGTAGCCGTTGCGCTGCTGCTCACCGGTGCTTATGCATCGGCGCAGTCGGTTAGTGTGCGTGCCGGAGATACCTTTACCTTCACGGTGGATGTACAATTTGCCGAAGAAGAGAACATTACCTACGAAATTTACGACGACTATGCGGGAATCAACCTGGCTGTAGTTCCGGGCAACTGTCCGGCAACCTCTGCCTTCTTCCCGGCGGGCAACAGCGGCTCATCCGTAGATATCACCTGGCTGGTTCCGGGCATGTATCTGGTTAAGGTAGAAGCCGTTAACAACTGCCCCACCAACAACATGAAATTCTGGCTTGTAGAGGTACTGCCTCCATTGCCCACCTCCTCACTGGTGGTTAATCCCGATGAGGTGTGCCGCGGCGATGAAGCCGACCTGCTGATTACCTTTACCGGCGAAGCGCCCTGGAGCTTCGAGCTGGAAGCCGATGACGGCGTGAATCCGCCAGTGGTAACCTCTTATACCAACATCAGCGCCAATCCGTTCGTAATTCAGATTTCGCCAACCCGCACCACCACCTATACGGTGATTAAGGTTACCGATGTGAATGGTACCAATACCGATCCGTCGAACAGCGTAACCCTTACCGTAAAGTCAAGGCCGGATGGTTCGACGATTTATCAGTATGAGCCTTAAAGTGAGGTAGGAAGTAGGAAGTAGGAAGTAGGAAGTAGGAAGTAAGAAGTAGGAAGTAAGAAGTAGGAAGTAAGAAGTAGGAAGTAATCCGCCGCGGCGGAGTAGGAGGTAAGAGAAAAGAGAAAAGAAAAAAGACTAAAGTAAAAAGGAAAAACCAGCCGGTGGCTGAGCCGGTGCCTGAGCGCAGTCGAAGGCGAGTCGAAGCCAAGGCGAGGCCAAGTGAAGTAAAAAGACTAAAGGAAAAAGACTAAAGGAAAAAGAAAAAACCAGCCGGTGGCTGAGCGGAGTCGAAGCCCGGTGGCTGAGCCGGTGCCTGAGCGGAGTCGAAGGCGAGGCTAAGTGGAGTAAAAAGAAAAAAGACTAAAGTAAAAAGTAAAAAGTGAAAACCAGCCGGAGGTTGAGCGCAGTCGAAACCGAGGCTAAGTGGAGTAAAAAGGAATCCGCCGCGGCGGAGAGTAAAGTAAAAAGAAAAAACCAGCCGG
>LUZO01000225.1 GCA_001603685.1 Bacteroidales bacterium Bact_23 | reverse complement strand
AATGTTTACATTTCTGTTTAGAATTGCTATAAATTACGCTTCCCGGGGAATAAACCGCTATTATATAATCAAACCACTTAAAAAGAGCGGCAGAAAAGAGACAAGAGAAACACAAAAAGGGAGCTATTCCCCGTTTTCAAACGGAAAAAAGGCATAGGTTCTGGATTCGGCAAGTTTTGAGTTATGGGAGTTCGTTACACCTCAATGGTAAACTTATACCGCTTTCCCATCTGATTCCTAAGCAGATACAAACCTCCGTAATAGGGCAGCAGTATGCCCAGCGACAGCAACCCCGCCAAACCTTCGGAGGTGAAATTAACCGCAACAAGCAGCGCGGTAAAGACCAGGATAAAAGGCAGGATATATCCATAGAACAGCGCCATATTTCCGGCCCTGGCCGCCACCTTTACCGAAACCACTTCGCCCGGTTTCAGGTTGGTATATTCGCCGGCATCGGCCTCTATGATCTGCTCCTTGATTTCGGAGGAGGTGCATGAGCCGCTTGCCTGGCAGGATACGCATGCGCTCGCATTGGTAACCCGGACATAGACCTTGTGCCCTTCAATGCTTTGAACGACACCGGTTTTGGCTATGCAATTCACATCAGTTGACATCCTTTTTTACTCCTTTCATGGTGTGGACAAAGATACAGGCAATATCTTTCCGTTGAAATAACGGTGTCCGTTTATTGCAAAATTTGCCACGAAATCCGCCATTTTATCGGCGGTAAGCGGAGCGGTATACCCGGCAAACGCTTTTGCAAACATCTCGGTCTGAACGGCGCCGAAAGCCAGGCAGTTTACCGAGATGTGCCGCTCTTTCAACTCTTCGGCCAGACATTCGGTAAGCACTGCCAGCGCTCCCTTGCTTGCGCTGTATGCCGAAAGTCCTGAAAACTTCACACTTCCCTGAACTCCGCCCATGCTTCCGATGTTCACAATGTGCGAACCGGGTTGCATGACGGGCAGCAGGGACTGAATCAGCAGCAGCGGCGCTTTCACATTTACATTCAGCACCTCGTCAACCTCGGCCGGCGTAATGTTTCCGAAAGGCTTTACCAGCATGGCTCCGGCATTGTTGATCAGCACATCCACCTTCCCGAGCTGGCGGTTTATCTGCTGTGCCAGCTGGTCGAAATCGCCTTTTGAGAGGTCGAACTGTATCGGCTGGACCACCGTTTCCCGGCTTTTGATGTTGCACTCCCCCGCCAGCGACTGGATTTTCAGGTTATCGCGTGCTATCACAATCAGTCTGTTTCCCGGTGTGGAGGCAAGTATTTTGGCTGTCTCCCTTCCTATGCCCGATGATGCGCCGGTTATTACAATGTTCATGGTCAAAAGGTTTTTAATGGTTTTTTATGCCGCTTTCCTGTCAATGATTACGCTTTATCCGCTGCGGCTGTGGCCAGGAAAGGCTCCACCGCCCGGTGATAAATTCCATGCACCCAGGCAATGGCCATGCCGTAGTTGGTTACGGGAATGCCTGCATCCACCGCCGGTTTCAGCCGGTTGATGATCTGTTTCCTGGTGATTACGCATCCTCCGCACTGAATTACCATGGCATATTCCCTGATATCGCGGGGCAGCTTCGACAATCCTGCAACCACCTCGAATTCAAGGTTTTTACCTGAGAAATTCTTCAGCCACCCCGGAATTTTCACCCGCCCGATGTCGTCGCAGGAGACATGGTGGGTGCACGATTCAAGAATCAGAATCCGGTCGCCATCCTTCAGTTCGGCAAGTTTCGGGGTTCCTTTCAGATAGTTTTTGAAATCGCCCCGCTGGCGTGCCAGCAGAATGCTGAAACTGGTGAGCGGAATATCTTCGGGTACCGATTCACCCGCTTTTTTAAACACCTGGCTGTCGGTAATTATCAGCGATGGCTTCGGCTCCAGACGGCGGATGAAGTCGCCCACCTCATCTTCCTTGCACACCACCGCCATGGCATCGTGATCAAGGATATCGCGGATGGTCTGAACCTGCGGCAATATCAGACGCCCTTCGGGAGCAGCGATATCAATGGGGGTAATCAGTAGCACCACATCTCCCTTTTTTACCAGATCGCCCAGCAGCGACGGGTTGGTGTAGGCTGATTCCGGAATCAGGCTTTGCATAGCTTTCACTACCGCTTCCGTATCCGGTGAAACAAGAGCGCTGAAATCGAGCACAACCGCTCCGTAAACCGACTCAAGCCTTGCCTGCAGCTCAGGAGCAAGAGGCTGAAGATCACGCTTGTTGTGCAATATCAGATAAGGCACCGCCTGCTCGCCCAATTCTTCGATGAGCTCCTCCTCGTAGCTTCCAAATTCATTTCCGGTGATGATCAGAATAGCCAGATCGATGATTTTGAGCGCCTCACGGGTTTTGGCTACCCTTTTCCCGCCCAGGTCACCGGCATCGTCAATGCCGGCAGTATCAATCAGCACCACCGGCCCGATGCCGCGGATCTCCATCGATTTCCTGACAGGGTCGGTCGTGGTGCCCGCAACATCCGAAACAATGGCAATCTCCTGCCCCGCAAGGGCATTGATAAACGAACTCTTGCCGTTGTTCCGCCGGCCAAAAATGCCAATATGCGGTTTTGTATCTTTTCCTTTAGCCATTCAGCTTAAAAATTTAAAATCACGAAAAGGGCCTTACCCGGCTAAATCACAATATTTCAGGCTGATACGAGATTCCGGGCCTCCCTCTTTCCGATTGCTCCAAAATTACGAATAAAACAATTGCGAAGGGAAAACGGCCGGAACGATATGCCTGACTGATGCAAAAAAGAAGGCCGGAACCATTGCCAGATCAGCCGTTTTTCGGTTTTCAGCCCGCGGATAAACCGGTTTCCGGTTTACATCGCTTCATAAAAGTTAAACGGAAATACTTACCTTTGAACTCCTGTTTTCAATTCCAGTTTATGAGCGAAAAAGTTTTCAGCATAGAATCGCATAGCCCGCTTGAATTTTACGGTGTAGGTGATCGCAACCTGAACCTGATCAAGGAGTTATATCCCAAATTAAAAATCATAGCCCGCGGTGAATTTCTGAAGGTTACGGGTGAGCCGGGCGATGTCATGGCTTTTGAAGACTTTTTCACCGCCCTGAACCTTCATTTCGACCGTTTCGGAACCATTTCGGAGAATGAACTGAGGGAACTTGCCGGATCGGGAGGAGCGGAGATTGTGGTGCGCAACAGCTCGCCCGATGTGCTGGTACACGGCCGGAGCGGCATGCTCATCAAGGCGCGGACCAAAAATCAGCGGAGAATTGTGGAGAGTGTTGAAAACAACGATATGGTCTTCGCCATCGGGCCTGCCGGAACCGGAAAGACCTATACGGCGGTGGCTCTGGCCGTCCGTGCCCTGAAAAACAAGGAGGTAAAACGCATCATCCTGACCCGTCCGGCGGTAGAAGCGGGCGAAAACCTGGGCTTTCTGCCGGGCGATATGAAGGAGAAGCTCGATCCGTACATGCAGCCGCTTTACGATGCCCTGCGCGATATGCTGCCTGCACAGAAGCTGCTCACCTACATCGAAGACGGCACCATCGAAATAGCGCCCCTGGCATTTATGCGCGGCCGCACCCTCGACAATGTCTTCGCCATCCTCGACGAAGCACAGAATGCCACCTCGAGCCAGCTGAAAATGTTCCTGACCCGAATGGGAAAGGCCGCCAAATTCTTCATCACCGGCGACATCACCCAGATTGACCTGCCGAAGCACCAGTCGTCGGGATTGCTGAAAGCCTCCCATATCCTGAATGATATTCCGGGAATTGATTTTATTTTCCTGGATGAAAGCGATGTGGTCAGGCACCAGTTGGTCACGAAGATTATCCGCGCTTACGAGAAGGAAAGCCCCGTGGCACATACAAAACAGGCGAAGCCATCCGCCCCGCCTGAGAATGAGAACAAATCCGAAGAATCTAACGGCTGATCAGCACCTTAACCGTGCCTGAACCGTTTTCGGAGTGGTACTTCAAAAAGTAAAGACCTTTTGACAGCTCATTTACCTGAAGCATAAGCGTTTTCTGTCCGGAAAAGCTTACCGTCTGTGCTCCCTTAACCGTTCTGCCCGAAATATCCACCAGCGATACCGCCACCTCCGTCAGCAGGGCACTCTTCAGATCGACCCTGAGCCATTCATTTGCCGGATTCGGCTTTGCCTGAACATGCAGACCGCTGTTTAATCCGGGCGACTGAACGGACACGGCAGTGGTTTCGGCGGTATAGGCAATTTCCCAGCCGGTGCCGGTTACATCACCGTCGCTTGAGAAGAGTATCATAGCTTTTCCCGATGAAACGGTAACCGGATCGGGAAGTACATTTCCCGAAAAGCTTGCCACCTGTTTCTGGGTGCTAAGATCGTAAATCCTGATGATATCCTTTTCCGGTTCGGTGTCGAGGCGATTGAACGAGAAGGTTATTGAGGTGGCATCTTCAGGTTCTACCCTGAATTTGCACATGCTGTTGTTGCTGTAGTTGCGCGATCCGCTGCCATCGGTAATGATGCCTTCCGGATCGGTATAAACGGTTGTACCCGAGCAAAACACCGCTACTTCCGATTCATACGCCAGCCTGAAACCGCTGCCGGCATCTCCGGCGGTAATAAACTCCACGAAAAGCTTATCGCCCGAAGCGGTTATCTTTGACGGAAGCTCGTTGCCGGTAAAGCTTCCCAGCAGGGGGAAGGAAACATCCGGGCCATCATAAATATTCAGCACATCAACGCCATCGGTAAGGTCGAATTTCTCAAAAGTAACCGAAAGACTGTTTACGGAATCGGCGGGAGCAATCAGCCAGCCACAGTTGAGCCCCGGAATGTAATTATCCACCGGGCCGCTTCCGTCTTCAATGGTTCCGCGGTGGTAGGTCAGCGTATCCACCCCGTTACAGTAGTAGGGATAGTTGTTTGCCGGAAAAAGATTTACAATCGCTCCCTGCCACTGCGAGAAGTTATTGCCGCCCGGATTCAGGTTATCGAGATAGTAATAGCCATTGTAAGAACCGCTCCAGCCCCAGTTGAAATGGAAATAGTCGTCTCCCTGATATCCGTCGAGGTTGAAGGCATGGCCGCCAGAGCCGTAGCCATCGTAATACATGGGTTTGCCGCTGTCGATGTTATCTCTCAGCAACTCAGCCCATTGCGCATCGGAGTAGTAATATCTGTCAACATAGGACATCTGGTTCGAAAAGCCGAAATATTGCCGGAGGGCTTCAGCGGCATTAAAACTGTAAGCGCCCGATCCGGTGGGCGAATAGCCCATATCCACAGCCACTCCGCAATGGTACTGGATTTTTGCCATCTCGTAATTGAAGTTCGGGCCAATGCTGTTGCACATCTGATAGTAATCGTAGGTTTCTTTACTAAAGTCCACGAACAAATAGCCGTAATTCGAATAATAGCCATGCGATCCGGTTCCGGCGAGCGGATACCGCCAGTAATAGATTACCTGCGACATGGCTGTAGCCACGCAGCCAGCATAAACGCGCCCTCCCGGTCCGTCAGGGTCTTCGGGGCAGAGGCCGTTGTACCTGCTTCCCTGATCCCAGGTGGAAGTCAGCAGCGGGCCGGCTGATCTTAAATCACGGGTTGTCACGGCAGGATTGTCGCTGAGCAGCCCGGTCCAGGCCGATGATATTTCGGGGGTAGCCGGAAGCTGGTTTTCAATTATCTCCTGAAGCTGTACCTCGTATCCGGCAATCCACGAAGTGAGTGACGCCGGCTGGTTCTCAAGCTCAAACCGTCCGGTAAACGAATAGCCAAGCACCGGAACCGAAGCATCGGTGGCCGGAACCAGCACATAACCGCCACGGCTGAAGTTAATGGCATAAATCAGGGTTCTGCCGTTGCCGATATGCAATGCGGGCAGCGCCTCCGATATTCCGAAATTATCGGCATCAGCCGCAGCAATTCTGCTTTGCAAAAAGGTTTTTGCAACCCGCTGAGCGGTATTCTCGGAAACATGGCCGGCAAATGCGATACCGGAAAACAGGATTAAACTCAGAATCAGGGTAATTTTTTGTTTCATCGAAGATTATTTTGAAAGCCAAAAGTAAACAAATCCGGTTTATACCGGTTGGAAAATTATAACAGACCAATGATCGTTCTGCTCAATTGGTCAGAATATTTTAACCACCAGCATTAACGATTGTAATTTGCAAAACAGCCTGGGCTATTTTGTTAATACTATTCGTATTATTTTAAACAGGGAGGCCTGCTATCGCCTGCCTCCCTGCTTTCATCACCTTTAAATATCCTTTCTATTCGATAACAAGCTTGCGGGAGATGCTTCCCTTTTCGCTTCTGACCGTAAACAGGTAAATACCGGGCTTCAGGTCGCCAAGCTGAACCACCTTATTCACAAAGCCCTGAGCAAGGTGGTGCGATTCGCTGTAAACCACCCTTCCGGTGAGGTCGGTAACCACAAAGCCCGATTCGGTGGCTTCGTCCAGGTTAAACCTTACCTCCACATACCGTTTTGCCGGGTTGGGATAAAGCGAAAGGCCAGAAACAAACTCGTTTTTCCCGGTTGCCACATTGGCAATATAATATTCGGCATCGAATCCCTGGTTGTTGTTGAAACCGTTTGAAGTAAACAGCACAACCATTTTTCCGGAAGGAGAAACTATCGGTTCAGGAATCTCCGAACCGGTCAGATTTGCAAGCAACTGATTGGAAGGCAATGCGTAAACCTTAACAAAATCCTTGTCCTTTTCCAGATCGAACGAAGTAAATACCAGAGTCAGATTATTGGCAAACTGGCCCGGATCAATTTTCCATTTGCAGGTGGAGTTATGATTATAGCGATAATCGCCGCTGCCATCGCTGAACGATCCGGTTTGGTCTGTCAGCGAAATGGTGCCTCCGCAGAAGGAAGGATAGGTGGATGAAAACTCGGCATCAAACCCCTGGGCCGAGCTGCCGCCTTCGGCAACCAGTTCGATGAACATTCTGCTTCCGGTAGTGGTAACTACTTCCCTGAAAGAAGTGTTATCGTAAGCAGCCAGCAGGGGTGCTGAATTGCTTTCGCCATCATAAATCTTAACAAGGTCTCCGTCGGCCAGATCAAATTTATTGAATGTCAGCGAGATTGATTTTACAGAGTCTTCGGGGGCAATCAGCCAGGTGCAATTCTGGCCCGGCTCGTAATTCTTGTGCGGGCCGCTGCCGTCTTCGAACATGCCCATGGGCGAGGTGATGACATGGTCGTCGCAATAGTAAGGATAATTGGCCGGATCCGGAACAAAGTTACGCACCATCGACTGATTTGAGCTGAATCCTCCCACATCGGTAATGGTATAGAAACCATTGCCGCTGCCGCTCCAGCCGAAGTTGAAATGGAACAGATTGCCTGATCCCGTATTCTGATAGCCGTCGCAGGCAAAAGCGTGCCCGCCCTCTGAACTCTGGCCGGCATAGTACAAAGGCTGCAGGGCATCAATGCTTTCGATGATCATATTTTCCCAGTTTTGAGTGGTGTAATTCCACTTTCTGAGGTGCTTTGCCGAGTTTGAGTATCCGAAATAGGTTTTGATGGCATAGGGAACATCCTCGCTGTAGGCGCCAGAGCCATCGGCACCGTACATCATGCTTACGCTTACGCCACACTGAAACTGCAGTTCGGCAATGGCATTGACTGCTCTGCCGCTTCCGGCATAAATAGAGTTCAGCATGGCATCCCAGTCGTAGTAGGTTTCGCCGAAGTTGGCACTGATGGTTCCGTATTTGCCATAATTATATGAAAAGCTGCCGTTCCCATGAATTGGATAGCGGTAATAGGCCATAATCATCGACATGGTGGTTGCCACGCAGCCGGCATAAACATGTCCGCCGGGCCCGTCAGGATCGAGCGGGCAGTAAGCGTTATACGGAAAATCCTGATTCCAGGTGTTTGACAGGAGCGGCCCCAGATCACGGGTTCCATCCGGTACAAACACCGGCGAAATCATCGCCGACTTATAATAATCCCAAATCGGTTTCAGTTCGTCCGACTGACGGATATTGTTGTTTCTCAAATAATTGATCTGATCATCATATCCGGCAAGGAAGCTGCTGAAATGCCTGGCCGGTTCACCTTCAGGGAACTGCCCTCCGGTGGAATAGCCAATGACCGGGGTGTATGAATCTTCGGCAGAAACGAGGATAAAACCGCCGGTACTTACATTGAACGCATAATAAACCGGCAGACCGTTTGATTCGCGTGTTTTAACCGGAATGAGCGTAATGTCGTGCGAGCTGATGGCTGCCCCTTGCTGTACAAGCTGTTC
>LUZO01000224.1 GCA_001603685.1 Bacteroidales bacterium Bact_23 | reverse complement strand
CGGAGATGTGTATAAGAGACAGGTAGAGAATCCTGTCTTAATGAAAGCGGCTTAGTAAACAGATCATCATTGAGGACATTGAATAAATTAATAGGAGAGGTCTTCCATGAAGCTCATCTCAAAACCGCTCATCCTCGCCCTCTCCGTTCTCCTCCTCCTGTCCTGCACCCCGATGGCGGGCACCATTGTTCAGGTAAGCCGTGACCGCTACATGCCGAGCATGATCCTGCCTGAACTTGCGGAGTACCGGGGGCAAACCATGATTTTTGACTCCATCGTTGTCGAGTCCAAGGATGTCCACAATTTCTATTATTTTAGCCCTGACCGCGAGATCGGCTATGTGCTGTTGTATTCTCCCCAACACATGCAGCAGCCCGTGGCCTCCTTCTATTGGTATGCCCTGCAGAAAGCCTTCCTGAATGCGGGAATAAAGGTCAAGGAAGGGGGACCGCTCAAGAACGCGCCCGAACTCCGGTTGTCGATCAATTCACTGACTGATCAGGACGCCGAATTGACCGTGAGCCTGTCCAGAAACGGGGTGCTCCTCGTCCAGAAGAATATTAAGGTGTCAATGCCCATGCCGCCGACGAAGGACATACCCGAACTGGAAAAGCGGTCGTACCTGTTCCTGGACAAGATCGCAGTAACCGTCCTGACCGATCCGGACATCAAGCGGGAGTTCTTTTCGGAGAAGGCGAGGATAGCTTGAGCTAGATAAACCCTGCCAATAGGGGAAAGGATCTTATGGCAACATATAGGGAAATCCAAAAATGGGTAAAAGATAAGCATAATTTCACCCCTAAGACATGCTGGATTGCCCATGTGAAGGAGATTTGCGGCTTAAACCCTAAGAAGGCTTATAATCGAGAAGATGCTGATGTAAGGAAGCACCCATGCCCCGATGACAAGCAGCCAATCATAAAGGAGGCGTTCCGTCATTTTCGGATGATCAAATGCACGAGCTCGAACAGATCCTTCAGATCCAGAAAACAGCCGAACAGATGATCTCCCTGATGATGGACGCCGGCGGCCGTGTATGGGTGGATGATAACAAGGCATATCGGGATCTGGTGGATCAGTTCCATGTTCTGAATGTGGATTTGATGGCCCCGGAGCAGTACGAGGCGGCAAAGGTGGACGCCGAATATTTCATGAGGCTAGTTGTGCTGGCGGTGGCGCATTGGGAGAAGGAGGGCGAAAAGAGTAAATGACATTTGAACACCTGTTCATCGCAATAATCATCATTGTTTTTGTAGTCGCCGGACCACTGCTCAAGTACATCCGATCAAAGCGTCAAGAAGCTCCCTTGGATTTCCCGTATAAGAAGGCCCCCATTCTTTTCAGCCCAGCAGAATGCTCATTCCTGGGGGTTCTGGAACAGGCCGTGGATGGGAAATACCGCATCATGGGGAAGGTCCGTCTGGCAGATGTGCTTAAAGTGGATTCTGGCCTGGGCAACAGTGCCCGACAGAGCGCCTTCAACAGGATTCAGGGGAAACACCTTGACTTCGTCATCTGTGATCCAGCATCCTTCGCCGTGAAGTTCGCCATCGAGCTTGACGACAAGAGCCACGACCAACCGCAGAGGCAGTCCCGGGATGAGTTCGTTGACAAGGCTCTTCAGGCTGCCGGGGTCCCGGTATTCCACTTCAAGGCACGGCAGGCGTACTCGGTCCAGGAGGTCAAGGACAGCCTGTTCCGTGGATCTGTGGCGGTGGTGAAGAAGGTGGCTGTGTAAAACTCGCTATTTAAGGAAAGCCATCATGACCGAAAATTCTGGAAGCATTCTCTATTACGGAGATAATCTTGACATTCTGAGGCGCTATATCAAGGATGAAACGGTTGATCTTGTTTATCTGG
>LUZO01000223.1 GCA_001603685.1 Bacteroidales bacterium Bact_23 | reverse complement strand
GTCATCGAAAGGCCCCTTTCCTCAAAGAAGGCGACGAGGTCACGGTTGGTGAAGCCGAGGAGGGCCGGCCGGAGGAAGCGGCCGTGGTCGCCGTAGTGGTCGAGGAAGGCTCTCGCTTCGCCTTCGTGGGTTAGGTTACATCTTCCAGATCCCGAGATGAGGAGCTTTCGGCCGGGGGAGCTTTTCTTCTCCAGGACGAGGACCTTCAGATTCCCGCCGGAGGCGCTTGCGGCGCAAGATAGGCCGGCGGGGCCCGCTCCGACGACGATGAGATCCCACGGTTCGTATTGGCTGCCACATTGGAACATATTGATGACCATTAGAACTGAGTAGTCTACCTATAACGAGTTGATATTCTTGAGATCCACATGTGGATACATCATCTGATAGGATTATCATTATCAAAGCCAATCATATATCCGTTGTTCGGCACTAACGAGTAATCTACCTATAACGAGTTAATGAATAAGAAAACAACAGCAAGGGTCGTCATCCAAGATGATGCACCTTTTAGAGAGAAAATCAGAAGCAATCGACCTCCTCATGTTGTTGCGTGATCTGATATAGTGAAATAACTCAGTTGCGGTGTACTACCTGACTTATAGTAAAGTATTAATTGTAGCATTTCAGGTTAGAACTAGCACGTAGGAGAGCACCAAGGTATGAATCGAAGAGCATGGTTACTAATATCGGTCTTATTCATGATAGTAGTAAATTCAAGCATAGGCAGCGACGCAAATCTAGGTAGTGGGTCCTCCTCTGCGAATGGTGGCCCAGAAATCCGATCTGCACCATACACTGGCCCGGTAATAAAAGCGCCTGAAGGTAAGTACTATACTGAATTCGATAAGAATGTTGCAGGGATTGGGCGGACAGTTATTGATGTATTAACAAAACCAATGATAACGGGGCTTAAGGTCGCTTCTGATCCAACTTTTCCAGTATGTTTAACTGGGTTAGAATTTGGAGTACCATTAGCATCTACAGGTACCCCACCAACGGTTGCAGCAGGCATAGGAACAATAGTTGTTTCTTGTGGTCCTGCGGTTTCAAAAGCGTTTGGACCAGGTCCCAGTCCTGGCGAAGCATTTGAAAAAGCTTACCTAGATTTAAGCGCTAAATCTTATTCAGAACAAAACTCTCCAAATGCTAACACGTTGAATAAGGATCTAGGTGGTATTAATTTTACATCGATAAAACTAAACTACATCTCCGTCAGTACCGATCAAGAGGGTGGTGTGAATTTTGATATTATTCTCAAAGCACAGAAAGCTAATGGTTCAAGTCCTGGAATCGATCCAATAAATTCCACCGTAATAGGCGCGACCGCTTTCATGACCGGTCTGGCAATTCCCAGCGATAAATTTTGGGTCAATTTAAATCCTTGGGAGCCGGACCGAATCATCGATGAACAACTTAGTAGATCCGATGTAGGACGAATTATGCTCGAGGCAGATCTCCAAATGAAGAAAGACATATGCAATTATGAAAACCCATGCACAAATGAAGTTGGAGTGGCATTAAGTAGCCTTCGTGATGAAAAGCATGAAATTTTAGTTCGACAATGCATGAATAAGTTTCCCGGAGAGATAGAAGATGTGAAAAATATCGTGTTCCGTCCAGTCACACGTTACTGGATTGTTCCTGATAGTGTCTACGCTTATTCAAATGGTACTCAAATCTATATAATTAATGCAACACTGGCAATCCAGTCCGAATCGGTTCCAGATCGCACGTCTTTTAGGGTGGATAATCAGGATGTTAAGAAACTCTCCAAGGGGTGCCTCGAAGAGCTTAATAAATCCTCCAAAGAATATGGGGAGTATTATAAGGAAATGATAGATCAAATGATCCTACCATTTGTGGTAGCGGATGTAAATCATGGCGAGAAATACGAGGATCTTCGAGAAGTATTTGTCTCCCTCGCCTTGGTCCAGTGGTACAAATCTAACATTAATTCACGTAGGGATATTTTTCGAGAAAGTTTAGACTCTTCAGATTCGCCATTAAACGCAATTTGGCCGTGGAACCCCCACGAAATATGGGAAAATTTTGTCTATTCGTATGAAAATGGCGAATATAAATGCTATATGAATACGACAACTAAGACAGCCGCAGGAGCCGAAACCGTTGACATTCTCATCAGATCATCGGGTGGGGTTGCATTTCACAACATAAATGACAAGCTTGTAGTCTTAGAGAGCACCCCGCCTGATATCCAGGAAACGATATCCCAGGCTATTGCTGATGGATTCATCGATAAAGGGACGGACGTGTTCTTCGGGATTAGGATGCATGGAGAAATGGGACGTGAAAAAGCAACTCCAGGCTCCGATTCACTTAAAAATGTTGATAGACGAGACCCCAGTCTCGCTATAACCTGGAATAATAAAGGTAATAAGCTCAATGATCAGGGCAAGTACGATGATGCCATTGAAGCATACGAGGAGGCGATCAGGCTAGACCCCAGTTCCGCAATAGCCAGGAGCAATCTCGCCATAACCTGGAATAATAAGGGAAATAAGCTCAATGATCAGGGCAAGTACGATGATGCCATTGAAGCATTCGAGGAGGCGATCAGGCTAGATCCTAAGTCAGCTTCTGCCTGGCTTGGCAAAGGGGTTGCTCTCTATTGGCAGATGAAGGATTCGGAAGCCCTCCAATGTTTTGATGAAGCCATAAGGCTGAATCCGGATTTAGCGGTGGCATGGAATAATAAAGGCATTATTCTCGAATCCCTCGGCAGGGCCTCTGAAGCTGATGCAGCTTATTCAAGAGCCAGGGAGTTGGGCTGATCGAGAACGATGGATCTAGGGTCAACATGTTCGTTTGTAGTTTCCTTGGTAAGTCCGCAAGGCTAGGAGCATTTGCGGTTCAAGGATAGTTACCGCTATTATTTGCTTCCAGGCTGTCGATCATACCCACCATAGTATGATGCCATCATTTCTCCCTGCGGCCAGAATACTGCTGTCAGGACTATACGCTATGCTTAGCACTGAAGATTGGCCTTCCAGTGTCCGTATCTCCCTGCCGTTTGAAACGTCCCACAATTTTATCGTGCCGTCCAAATTTCCTGAAGCAAGGATATGACCATCGGGGCTAAACGCGACGCTCATCACATAAGAAGTTCCTCCTTCAAGCGTCCAAAGCTCCGTACCACTGGAAATGTCCCAAAGCTTTACCGTGTTATCCCAACTTCCTGAAGCTAAGGTGCGGCCATTGGGGCTGAACGCAACGGAACACACTTGAGCGGAGTGGCCTTCCAAAGTCCGGATCTCAACACCACTATTAACATCGAAAAGCTTAACCACATCGCTTCCTGCGGCGGCGAGGGTCCGGCCATCGGGGCTAAATGCAATACCAAATATTACTAGCGTACCTTCAGTGGTCCTAGGAAAGACTATCAAAGTCTGAAGTTCTTTACCACTAACAAAATCCCAAAGAAAAACCCTACCAGGACTTGATGAAGCCAAGATCTGACCGATGGGGCTGAAAGCAATGCATTCGGTTATTCTATATTGGACATCAAGAGTCCGGATCAAAGAGCCACTGGTGATGTCCCATAGCATAACATCAGGGCTTCCAGAAGCCAGGGTATGGCCATCTGGGCTAAATGCGATTGTATTAAATAAACCAAATTCCCCAAATTCAAAATTGGGGTTTTGTAGAGTCCTGAAGTCGCCGCTGCAAAAGTCCCACAATTTTACCGTACCATCCTCAATTCCAGAAGCCAGGATGCAGCCATCGGGGCTAAATGCAACGCTTACGCTTGCACTTTGACTGTATAGAATTATCGGCTCCTTCCTAGTCACCTCGAATCCTATAGAACGATAATCATCTTGATTAGGATTGTGCTTCCCATCCCTAACTGCCACCGTGACATAGTGCGATCCGATATCAGAATCCGATGTGCTCCACACCCAAGTGCTCTTCATGGACCAGTCTTGGACAACAATCTCTCCATCCAGATAGAAACGGTATTCAAGATCATCACCGTCTACATCCGTTGCTTCAGCAGTCCATGTTATAGCCGATCCCGCCTCCTGAGGACTCGTCTTATCAGCCGTAAGAGAGCTTATCGTCGGCGGTAAATTAGGTCTAATTATCTCGAAATTAACCGACTTCCGATTATCCATTCCATTAGGTCCAGCGTGCAATCCATCCCTTACCTGAGCCTCGATTCTATATGACCCGGTTTCAGAAACCTTCCAAATCCAAATATTCTCAGCTCTCCAGTCGGTCATAGGTTCGTCATCCAGCAAGAACCTATAGAGCACCTGGTCTCCATCAGGGTCCTCTGCTTCCGCTGTCCAGGTGATGACAATTCCCGCCTCCTGCGGGCTTGACTTATCCGGCGCCAGGCCGGTGATAACTGGAGGTTCATTTGCCACGGTGGCACTTGCAGGCTGCATGTAGGTGCTGGAGGCGATCCCTTCAACGCAGTCTGGAGCGTTTACAGAGACCGAGACGGTCCTGCTGCCTGAGGTGGTTGTTGTGGGGGATGTGTACTCGATCACGTACGTCCCGGTAATAATATCCTCTAACTGGTCCAGAATTACTGAGAAGTCGGCAGAGTATATGTCGATCCAAAGACCGCCTGAATTTTGAGCAAGCTCTCTCATGTCGGCATACAACGGCAGATCAGATCGCGGTATGTTCGACGGGATGCTCCTGGAGCGGAAATCAGGAGATACAGCCACCAGCATGACGCCAGCGTCGAGCAAGTCCTGCTGGACGTCATCCTGATGATACGTTGAATTGGACAAGCCATCTCCTCTCTGCATCGAAGGCTCATCCGTGATGACGATGATGATCTTCTGGGCATCAGGTCTGAACCCGAAGGATAGCGCCTTGGCAACACCTCCAAGGGAGTCTTCAGGACGCTGGTAGAAACCGCCGTATGCGCGAAGCTGATTCACCTCTCGCTTGAAGACCTCGGGATCATCGGTCCATTCGATCTTGGGCAAGACTTCAGTCTTGAAGGTAACGAGGGAATACCTGGCGTCGATGTTGCTTGCTTTGATTTTATTGGTGAGGTCATCGACGTTGGATTTCATCGCCCTGATCTCGTCGGCCATGGTGTCCGTTTCGTCGAAGACCACGGCGAGGTCGAGCATCTGGCCGGAGGCTTTCCCCGTGAAGTAGAAGTTGTCTATCGCGACCCTGATGCCGTCTTCTTCAATCTTGAAGTCGTCTTTGACAAGGTCGCCCGTCGCGGCGCATAGCTCGTCGATGAAGATGTTGACCTTGATCTTGGGATAAGCTGTTGGATCTATGCTGAGGATTTTGACATTATTATTTTCATGATTTAAATTATCTATACCTGCTAAAGCTTCTGCACGTGAGGATTCAATAGTTATTATATTAATTGATAAAAGAATAACGAATAAAGAAATATACGCGATACCTCTAGCCTTCTGTTTTACCATCATTATAGTCTCCCTCGACCTCTTATTTAAGCCACAGAATGAATCTCCTCCAATAAATAAAAGCCTTGCGACCGATCCCTCGTGATAGTTTGAATCTGCAAGTGAGACTGAACTCATAGCGAAATCGAATCAATTACATCCATCATGCAGACGATAGCTCGTTGGCGGAAGCCGATGGGACACCTTTATCTATCCAATCCAAACCAGAGAACGACGATGACCGACGAGGAAGCCAAATGATCTCCGAGACGAAAGGGCCCCAGCCAATAGAGAGGGAAGGAGGAGCCGCCCCATCCCTCCCGGCGATCCTGGCCCTGGAGGAGGATATTCGAAGGAGGGCCGACCGGATCGGAGCGCTCCTCCTCGTCGAGGTCGTCCGGGCCGGGCCCGACGGGATGGTCTGCGAGAGGCTCGACCGGGAGGACCCCCTGCCCTTCAGGATCGATCCGCCTTGCGGGTCATCGGCGGGCGCCTCCTGGCACCTCACCCTCACCTATGGCGGCCCCGTCGGCGACGCCCTGGGGGCCAGGG
>LUZO01000222.1 GCA_001603685.1 Bacteroidales bacterium Bact_23 | reverse complement strand
GAGCATAACCTTGCCAAGGTTAGGGTCGCGGGTTCGAGTCCCGTCTTCCGCTCGAACCCCGAAAAATCGGGGTTTTTTTTTCTACCTCAGGGATGCCCGAGTGGTGGAATAGGTAGACACGAAGGACTTAAAATCCTTTGGCCATTGCGGCCGTGCCGGTTCAAGTCCGGCCTCGGGTACACCTTAGTTAACAATTATCCCTGCCCCGATGCAGGGATTTTTTTACCTTCCTTGTTTAACCCGTTTTTGCTATTTTCTTTCAGGCTGCCATAAGGTGGTCCCTCCGTGATTTTTAATTTTCGATTTCTGATTTTAGATTTTAGAAGAAAGGCCTGTCCGAAAATCAAGCTCCGCAGGAGCGGCATTATTGGTTGCAGGTAAGGAAATCATCCCTCCTGGATTTGTATCAGGTCATATTTAGCAGGCATTCTTTTGCCACTAAAGCACCAAGGCACAAAAGAGCACAAAATATTTTTAATCTTTTATGTAGAATTTCGTGTTTCCCGCATTCGCGGGATCAACGATTCGTGTTTTTGTGGCAGTAAAAAGATCGCTTCAATGGGATATGGAAAGTTCCGTAGAAGCTACTATTTGATTTGCAGACGATAATGTCGTCCCTCCGGGACTTGTGAAATTTCAGATTTTAGATTTTGGATTTTTCGCCCGTGATGGCAGGTGACTTTTTACTCCGCCGCGGCGGATTACTTTAATCTTTTTACTTTACTTGGCCTACGCCTTGCCTTCGACTCCGCTCAGGCACCGGCTCAGGCACCGGCCTTCGACTCCGCTCAGGCACCGGTGAGGGCCTCAGGCATTGGAGGAATCCGACCTCGGTTCCCCTTTTAGATATTTGACATTTGTCCGCCGCGGCGGATTAGACATTAGAACTTCTCACCTCTCACCTCTCATCTCTCATCCACCGTAAAGGACTCACTTCATAATTCTTACCTCTTACCTCTTACCTCTTCCTTCTGACCTCTGGCCTCTAACCTCCGACCTCTGACCTCCACCCAAATCAGCTGAATTTTTTCAATAATTATTTAAGTAGTCTTAATTTGAATTATTTTTGTTGTGCCGTTTTGCCGGTTCCTTGGCTAAAAAGCTATGGCTGCCGCGAAAATCTGCATAATATTTGTAATGATTTTGAGTTTTAATTTCAACAAATAACCCTTTATGATGAGAGAAACAAAATCCTTTCGTACAGAAAGTGCGGGAAAATTCAGGTTTCTGATGATTATGATCCTGATACTCTCCCTTGGCGCAGGTTTCAGTTCATGTACCAGCCAGAAAAAAGCCGCCAAAAAGAAAGCCGCTCAGGAGCTGGCCGAAAAAAAGGAGCGTGCAAAAACTGATTTGCTTGCCATTATCAATGATACCGGCAAGATGACCCTCGAAGAGAAAGAGTTTAAGCTTGCTGCTGTAAAGCGCATGGAACTTGACGACGAAGAAATCAACGGTTTGATAGGAAGGGCAGAGGAGATTATCGCCCGCGAGCGTGCCGCACTTGAGCGTAAAAAGGAGGATGAGAGGCTGCAAAGAGAGCGTGAGGCGCGGGAAAGAGAACTGCGTGAAGGCGGACAGTACCGCGATATCAACCTTTCGCTCGACGCTGTTGCCAATGCCGGTGATGTTTCGGCCGCCAACATGAAAATCAGGGAGGCGCTGGCCGCGTTCTCTAATGATGATGTACCGGTACTGATTCTCATTAGCCAGGAAGGGGATATTAAGGACTACGATCGTCCGACTACCATCAGAAAATACCTTGAATTTATTAAGGACCAGAAGAAGTCGCCAAACAAGGTGTTGCATGCGGTATTCGATTCAAACGGAAAGATTAAGGAACTTGAACTGATAAAAAAATAAATGGATATGAGAAGAATTCTAAGCATAACTGCAATTCTGATTTTTGCTTTCTCGGCGGCCCTTCATGCACAGGATGAGATCAGTCCGTCGCGCAAACAGGCCATTGACTCGCTGGCCCTGGAAAAGGTAAAGGACCTCAGCAAATACATCAGCATCATTGGTAACAAAGATACGCCCTGGTCGGAGGCAAACCGAGTGATCGAGCGCACGCTTGAGCTTTTCGCTGACGGCGCCCTGATGGGGGTTTCATCGCTGAATCGCGAGGAGGTTAATTATTACGGTGTAAGGGAGTATCTGGAAAGGCTGATGGCACTGAACTACGACAAAGTAACCATCTCATGGTACAACATTCAGTATATCAGTGATCTGGAGCGCCAGCCCGACGGCCGTTATGTGGGTATTATCACCATATTCCAGCGCTTCGAGGGAACCACCAAGGAGGGGTTGAGGTATGTGGATGTTACGAAAAAGGATGTAACGGTTTATGTTGAACGGAAAACGACCCAGATTTCAGGCCGGATCATCGGTTTCTGGGATGTGCTGCTTGGCGATATCCGCGTAAGCGAAACCAAACCGGGTTGATAAATGATGCTTTACTCTGGATTCTGGCTTCGGAATGTAAAGTTGCAATTCCGAAGCCAGAATTTGTATAAGGGTAAATGGTTGAGAATCTTTATTTTACTGAAAATAAAAATGGTAATGGCATGAAAAAAGTGCTTTTCATTGCTTTGGTTTCAATGGTTTTTCCTTTGCTGGTTCATGCGCAGGCATTCAATTCGCTGCTGGGTGATGAGAGTGTGCTGTATGCCCGGACAAAGCAGGTTAATCAGTTTTTCCGGCGGTTCAACGGCGAGGAGAGCACCCGCGGCGACAGATATTACAGCTCCGACAAGGAGTACCGGAACCCTTCGCTGAGGCAGAAATACCTGAATGTGCTTTTTGACCATCAGAATTCTTCGATAACCGATCCGCTCAAGGATGCTTTTATCCGCGATGTGGTAAGCGGAAACCCGCCGGTTTTTCTGGATTTCCATGGTAAACAGTGGTTTGCCGAAGTTACTACCCGTTTCCTGTATCAGGGAAAAGAGGAGGAACTGACGCTGTATATGAAACTGGAACAGGAGAATCAGGGTTATAAGTGGGTTATTTCCAATGTCTATTTCAGGCATTTTCAGCAGATGTTCAGCAAGGGCAACGATAACGGAAGCCATTTTCTGCACCCCCTCAGTCATGAACTTGATTTTATGAATCTGATCAGGGTTTTTAAGGAAAAAGAATATGTTGAACTCTATACTGAAAAAGATTATCTGCCTGATTATCTGACGCTTTTCCTTTATGAGTTTAAAAAGGGAAGCCTGAAATACAAAACGGTGACCAATGTGAAGTTTCACTTCTTTCAGGTTCCGGGGTGGTATTTTGAGCTGGCCGAATTCAACCGTCCGGGCGGAAATTCGGGCTGGCTGATCTCGAATATGATGAAAATCAATGAAGAGCAAAAAAGTGTTTTACTAAAATATATTTACCATGAATAGGAGATTATGGG
>LUZO01000221.1 GCA_001603685.1 Bacteroidales bacterium Bact_23 | reverse complement strand
ACTCGAACCCGCGACCCTAACCTTGGCAAGGTTATGCTCTACCAACTGAGCTACTTCCGCTTGTTTGCGTTTGCGGCTGCAAATATACTATCAGTTTTTAAACTACCAAAATAAAAATCTATTTTTTTAAAAGATTTTTTATTTCGTTCAGTTTCATCAAAGCCTCAACCGGTGTAAGTGTATTAATATCAGTATCTAAAATGTCGTCTCTGATCTGTTCGAGCAGGGGATCATTCAACTGAATAAAGCTAAGCTGGTAGGGATCGCCGGTAGTTTTTGACTTTTTTTTCTTCGCTGAAGTGCTCTGAAGTTGCCCTTCGCTGTGTGATTTTTCCAGAACTGCCAGCAATTCATTGGCCCGGTCGAGCACCGACCTGGGCATTCCGGCCATACGCGCCACATGAATTCCAAAGCTATGCTCGCTTCCGCCGGGCTCAAGCTTGCGCATGAAAATCACCTTGTTTCCAATCTCTTTAACAGAAATGTGGTGATTTTTTATCCGGCTATGGTAAGCAGCCATCTCATTCAACTCATGATAATGGGTTGCAAAAAGCACCTTTGCCCTGAACAGCGGATGATCGTGCAGAAATTCGGAGATGGCCCAGGCAATGCTGATGCCGTCGTAGGTACTGGTGCCACGGCCAATTTCATCGAGCAGGATTAGGCTGCGGTTCGAAATATTGTTCAGAATGCTGGCCGTTTCGTTCATCTCAACCATAAAGGTAGATTCGCCTGAAGAGATGTTATCCGAAGCTCCCACACGGGTGAAGACCTTGTCAACCAGGCCAATATGCGCTTCCGAGGCCGGAACAAAGCAACCCGTCTGCGCCATCAGGACGATAAGCGCGGTTTGCCGTAGCAGCGCCGATTTACCCGACATATTCGGACCGGTGATGATGATGATTTGCTGCGAAACATCATCCAGGTAAACATCGTTGGCAATATATTTTTCACCCGGGGGCAGATGCGTTTCGATTACGGGATGACGGCCTTCCCTGATATCCAGCCGGTACTCCTCATCAATGACCGGCCTGACATAATTATTCTCCGCCGAAACACGGGCAAACGACATCAGACAGTCGAGTTTCGCCACTACGCCGGCATTGGTCTGAACGGCGCCGGTATAATCCACAAGACTGGTAATCAAATCATTGTACAATCTGGTTTCCAGCTCAAGCATCCGCTCCTCGGCGTGAAGGATTTTTTCTTCAAACTCTTTCAGTTCGCCGGTGATATAGCGCTCCGAGTTCACAAGTGTCTGCCTCCTCTCCCACTCCGGCGGTACCTTATCCTTATGGGTATTTGTTACCTCAAGATAGTAGCCAAACACATTGTTGTAGGCCACTTTCAGCGATGGGATACCGGTTCGTTCCGATTCGCGCTGCTGCAGCTTCACCAGATAATTCTTTCCGGAGTGCGCCAGTTCACGCAGTTCATCCAGTTCGGGCGATACTCCGGGTGCAATCACATCGCCCTTGTTCAGCGCTACCGGCGGATCTGGATTCAGTTCCTTTCCAATCCTGTCGGTCATCAGGGTGCAAAGGTTGATCAGATCGGCCATACGGCTCATGGGCTCAACCGGAGAGGCCGACAACAGTTCCTTCACCGGTTCAAGTGCCAGCAGAGCCCTGCGCAACTGCACCACTTCGCGTGGATTGATGCGGCCCACGGCCACCTTCGAAATCAGGCGTTCCATATCGCCCATCACGCGGATTTGCTGATAAAGCTGCTCGGCCACCTCCTTTTCCCTGACCAGGTACTCCACAATATCCAGACGGTCGTTTACAGGTTTCTTCTCCTTCAGCGGAAGCACCAGCCAGCGACGCATCAGCCTGGCACCCATCGGCGATATCGTCTGATCAAGGACATCCAGCAGGGTTGTTGCCTGCTCGTTTGCCGAAAACAGAATTTCAAGGTTCCTCACCGTAAACTTGTCGAGCCACACATAATGATCTTCTTCCACCCTGGAAATGCGGGTAATGTGGTTCACCTTATCATGCTGTGTCTCAGCCAGATAATGCAATGCAGCTCCGGCGGCAATAATGCCGTTTGTAAGCTCCTCGATGCCAAATCCTTTCAACGAAACGGTATCGAAATGCCGGAGCAACAGTTCCTGTCCGAAATCGATGGTAAAAACCCAATCTTCAAAAGTGCTGATATAGAATTTTTCGCCAAAAAGGGTGGTAAGTTCCTGCCGCTTCGATTTCTGCACGATGATCTCGCTGGGCCTGAAGGTCTGAATCAGTTTGTCGATGTAATCGTTGTTTCCCTGGGCAATCAGAAACTCGCCGGTGGATATATCGAGAAAAGCAATTCCGGTAGATTTGGGGAGCAGATGGATGCTTGCCAGAAAATTGTTCTGTTTGTTTTCCAGCACCTTGTCGTTGTATGTTACCCCCGGAGTAACCACTTCGGTAACCCCTCTTTTAACTATTTTCTTTGTCAGTTTGGGATCTTCCAGCTGATCGCAGATGGCCACCCTGTGGCCGGCCCTGACCAGTTTGGGGAGATAGGTATCCAGAGCGTGGTGGGGAAATCCGGCAAGTTCAACATACGAGGCGGCTCCATTTGCCCTCCGGGTGAGAACAATTCCCAGTATGGAGGATGTTTTTACGGCATCCTCGCCAAAAGTCTCGTAAAAATCGCCCACCCTGAACAACAGCAGTGCATCAGGGTATTTCGCCTTGATGGAGTTATATTGCTTCATCAGAGGCGTTTCAACATTGATCACATTCTCCTTATCCAAATCCGCTATCTTTAAAAAAACAAAATTAACTACTTTGGGTTAATTGACGGCAGTTTGTTCATAAGTTGCACAACTTGTTAAATTTGCACTCCAATTAAAAACAAGCGGGTATGTCATTCAAAAAATTGAGTCTGGATCAACTGAACAGGATAAGCATTGAGTCTTTCAGGGAATCTGATAAGATGCCACTGGTGCTGGTTCTCGACAACCTCAGAAGCCAGCACAACACCGGATCCATTTTCAGGACGGCCGATGGTTTCAGGGTAGAAGCCATTCACCTTTGCGGAATTACCGCCACTCCCCCAACCCGCGAAATACACAAGGCAGCCCTGGGCGCAACGGATTCAGTCAGATGGCAGTATTTTGAAAACACACGCGATTCAATACTTCAACTGAAAAGCGAAGGCTTCACCATAATTGGCATAGAACAGGTCGAAAACAGCATATTGGTGGATGAATTCAGGGCCGATACCGGTGGAAAATATGCCATGATTTTCGGGAATGAAGTACATGGAATTGAAGATGAGGCACTTGAGCTTTGCGATTTCTGTGTTGAAATACCGCAGTACGGAACAAAACACTCGCTGAATGTATCGGTTTCAGCCGCCATTATGATTTGGGAATTCTTTAAACAGGCGGGAAATTTTAAAGCTCTGTAACCACTTTTTCATGGGACGAACCTGCCGGCTTTTTCTTTGCCTGACAACTTCCGTTCAGATTGTTTAACACTGATTGTTAAGTT
>LUZO01000220.1 GCA_001603685.1 Bacteroidales bacterium Bact_23 | reverse complement strand
CCAGACGCCACATCTTCAAACCAGACATTTCGATTGTTCGACCGTTGGTAAAAGTCGGGATTCCCTCCACTGATTTTACCGGGATACCAACCGTTTCAAAGCTCTTTTGTGCCGAGCCCTGCGGGCAACAGACCAACGGCTCTACGGATCCCGCAGGGAAGGAGGTTATTAGATTACGGAGACTTGTCTGGGATCCCCCTTTATGAGGACATGAGTGAAGGTAGAGCACTTTCAAGACGAACCCCTCCTCTTTTTCTCCGCAAAAAGACCACCGGGTCGATACCTGCGGCGCCTCAGTGGAAACTATTATTATTTTCCAATATTAGTTTCAGGCACTCAGCCCGCAAACGTATTCAAAACCTCTGTTATGTCTATGAGGTTTTTTCAGATTTTGTGTTCAAAGATCACTATTTCGTTTCGATTTCGGCTGATGGAGTCAGATGGTAGACTGCCAACATCCCCAGCTCAGGAGAACGCCCTGGAGTACGAAAGGCATGATACACTGCTGTCTCGTTCTTATAAATCAACTCCAAAGAATATCCAGGGAAGTCGTCTCCAAGAGGAACGGAGCTGAATGCAAAGAGCGGACCGACATCCTGTAACAAAACCAGTTCTCTCTTCTCGAAAATCGCCCTTCGGGGAGTGTATATCGGCATGTGAATTCGGTTGACAAACAAAAGAGCATCTTCCGGCAAAAGAACGTCGAGCTTCTGAAAGTCGGCAAAAAAAGGAGTGCGCTGTTCAACGAAGACTTGGGCCGACTCCACCCCTAAAACTACTGGGAAGAATGACGAAGCATAGAAGAGCTGCAAGAAGATCCACGGCCCGAGGCATGCCGCCACACCGATGCGAAGAAGCTTTTCATTGCTCAAAAGAGCGGCAAAACGCTCGCGAAGCGACTCTGCGGCAGTCGCCCAGAAATAGAGCGCAAGCGCGAAATGTACGCCGCCGAAGTAACGGAAGACCAGCGGCATCTTCCAGAGTATAAGAAAAGCTTGCGTGCAGAAGATACACGTTCCCAGAACATACGAATACATGTTCTTACGTATCCACGGCGAGAGAAGAAACAAAAATGTTCCGCCCCAGACGAACGGCGTCAGATCGGCGATGACAATTGCAAGCTGATAGACGATCCCGTAAAGCGAGCGGTGCGCCGTCGCGGCGGAAGCAACTGCAGCGGCGTTTACCGGATCGCCCATCGGCCCCAGAAAAAAGCCCGAGACGCCCCACGTCCAGGCGAGCGCCGGCAGATAGAGCACCACCCAGAACGACGAAGATACGCCGAAGAGCGTGAAGAAGTTGCGGTAGTGCGACTCCCTCCACACATACAAGGCGACGATCGCCAGACAGAGAATCGCCAGAGGAACGTTGCTCAGTTTGGACGATGCCGTCGACATCGACAAAAGGGAGATCATCCCCAGAAAACGCAGGCTTCCGAAGCGCTCGACAAGTTTCTTGCTGTCCAGAACCATATAGATCAGCATCGACATCCCCAGAAGGGCGAACGAGCCGTAGCCTCCCGTCACGTACCAGACCGGGCTGTGCATCCCGACGTACAGCCCGCAGGCGATCAGCAGAGAGTAGGTCGCGCTGCGAGTCTTTTCGAAGACGATGGCGACTGCGAAGAAAACGAAGAGCGCGCTCAAGGCCCATGAGAGTACGTTGAGCGCGTCGGTGAGGCCGAGGGCGTAGAAGGGAGCGGCGGCGACGTGGTAGTGCATCTGGGGGAGGAAGAGAAACCTCGGCAACGCATAGTAGCGCATACCCGAATCCATCAGCATTTTAAGGGGCAGGTGCATGTAGTCGTACACCTCGTCGGACTTCGTCGACGGTGCCAGCGAGATGACGAAGTTCGCGAACAGCGCGACGGCGAGTAGCACCCCCAGAAAAAGAGCCGCCTTCGACGAAAAGAAAGAATCGCTCCACTCCCTCCGAACTTCGAAACCATCTCTCCAGTAAGAACGCGCCGTCGCCAGCAGGAAACAACTCCCCCCCGCCACCTGAACGAAGAGCACCCCCTGCAGGACGACAGGCGAGAGAAGATGCGCAAAGCCTAAGAGCTGAACGATCAGGCTGTAGACATGAATCCCCAGAAGAGTCGAAATCGGCAGAGAGAAGCGCAGCGGCACGCTCCTGCCGAAAAGACGACCGAACAAAAAAGCGCCTGAACCGAGGCAGGAGAAAGCAAGCAGAAGACCGGCCAGAGCAACCTTCAGCGAAGAGTAGTCGGCAAGCGCGTGGAAGGGGAGAACGAACACCGGGCATCATCCTTTCGAAAAAATGGAGAGTCCGCACAAGCGAACCCCGAAAAAACTAGAGCGCAACACCGAATAAACGCCGGGTGAAACGCTTCAACAGAAGGACGGAGAGAATATTCGCCAAAGACGTGGCGACGGCGGCCCCCATGCTCCCCCAAAAAGGGATCAGCAACAGATTGCCCGTCGCGTTGGCCAGCACCACAAGAACGATCATAAGCGACTGCGCCCCCGGATATCCTCCGTTCGCCAGCATCAGCCCGAACGGGACGTACCCCGACGCCGCTGTGATTCCGGCCATGAGCATCAGATAGATCGGAGCCGCGGCGCGGTACTCCGCCCTGCCGGTCAGCAACGGAAGCAGCGCTCCGACGAAGAAACAGCCCGCTGCAGAAACGAGCAGCATCGCCCCCCACATGCGGATTCGCGTTCTTCGCACAAGCGTCGTAAGCTCCGCGAATCGCCTTCCGGCCAAACACTTCACGAGAGTCGGCGTGTACACCGTACGGAAAACCAACGGCAACTGAAGCGCCGCCTCGGCAAGGATAGCTGCCATGCTGTAGATACCGACCGTCCCGTCGTCGGTGAAAAAGCCGAGAAAGAGCACGTCCACGCGCGTATTCAGATCGAGCAGAATATGTCCGCCGAACGCCTTCGCACCGAAGCGAAAGTGGCATCGCACCCACTCCTTCACTCGTCCGGAAGCCGCCCCATTATAGCTGAAATCCCGCCTGAAAAAAAAGATCAGCGAGAGAAAGAGAATCCCTTCCGCCGCCGGGAAGAGCAACGGAACATGAAGGCCGGGGGCGCCCGAAAGAATCAGCACGAACAGAGCACCCAGCATCAGCGCATATCGCAGCATCTGGAAGAGCGCGTACTCCTTGAGAAGGCTCAGGCCGTTCAGCGAGAAGAGAAGGCACTTGTTCATGGAGAAGAAGAAGATGCCGACAGAAGCCGCGCGGATACCGTATCCGACGTCGGGACTGCTCAGCAAACGCCCGACGGGCGCGCCCGCAAGCCAAAGCGCGGCGGCGAAAAGAAGCCCCGTAAGAGACGAGAGCAGCATCCCCGAGAGGAAGACGACCCGCCGCCGTTCGTCGCAGTCGTCGTTCTCCGCCAGATGCTTCACCATCGAGAGGTGCAGCCCGAAAGCGCCCAACTGAGAAAAAACGATATACCACGCATACACCTGATTGAAGACGCCGAAAACCGCCGGACCGTACCATCCGCCTACGATCAGCAGAAGCAGAAGACCGCAGACTCCGCAGACGAGGGCGGAAAGCAGATTCCAGCGCACGGCACCCGACCTCGAGGCCCGCCCTTCCCCCGGGGCCTCTCCCCTTTCGGAATCGTTCATTTATACAGCCTTTGATTGTCCTGAATATCCATCCACATCGCAAATCCTATCAGTTGGAACGAAAAGAGCGAAAAGAGCATGAAGGCCGTATAGATGCCGTGCGTAACCGAACCGCCCTTAAGAAAAACGTCGTTGAAAATCTTGGCGAAAAAACCGAGATTCACGACTCCGAGGCCTATCCCGAAAAAGTAGAACAGGGACAGCGGATGGAAATCCCTGACGAGATACTTCCAGAAGATACGCTTGAAGAAGCTCTTGAACAGCAGCCACGATACGCGCGGGACCACCTTCAGTATCTTCATCTTCGACTGCTCTCCTATGCGGTAGACCGGCTTGATTGGAACCTCGCGAATCGTGCAGTTCGCCATGTTCAGCTTAACTAGAATGTCGTTAGGACAACCGTAAGAGCGGTATATTGCATACAAGGAAATACGCTCCAAAGCGCTCAGAGAAATCGCGGTATAGCCGGTCTGCGTGTCCGAGATATTCCAATAACCGGAGGCGATTTTTGTTAAGAGAGAAAGAATGGAATTTCCGAAAAAGCGAATTCGCGGAATAATGAACGAAGACGATGGATGGACAAGACGATTACCCTTTACATAGTCAACGCCTTCCAGGGCAACAGGCGCTACAATACTCTCCAGCTCCGACGGATCCATCTGCGCATCGCCCGCCATCACTGCGGTACAGTCGATTTCCCGATCCCGGCACCACTTGTAGCCCGTCGAAATCGCCCCGCCGACACCGCTGTTCTCCTGATTGATCAAAACAATACGGTCTTTTGCATTATCGTTGTACAACGCGCTTTTCGGATAGAGTGACTCCTCCTGTTCGCGCATCTCCTTGACAACTCTGAGGGCGTAGTTGTACGGATTATCGTCATCCTCGCGTTTCTTTCTTTCAAGCTCGATCCCGTTCTCGCATCCTTTATCGATGTAATCCCTCACCACTGACGCAGTACTGTCCACGGAACCATCGTTAACGACAACGATTCTATCCACAAAATCCGGCATCATCTCAAGCACCAAGCGTATCTGTGTTTCCTCGTTATAGGCAGGAACAACAACCGCTACCGTTTTTTTCCCGTACACGAAGACGCCCCTCCAACTATGCCAAAATACGCCGACTCGCTCATCGAGCGTACAGCGGATGCAACTTGTTGATCCCTCGTATCGCCTCGACCGCGTCGACCCCGATCGTATCGCAATACCACTTGATCGACTCCACCCGAGGCGTGTTCTCCTCCGAAATCGTCCGCAGAGCGTCGCTTCTCTCGATCATCCCTTCGCGTATCTGATTGCTTCGGAACGTATCGTGCTCCGAAAAACCGGCGCTTCTGTAGTAAATATAGTTGTAGAACGAAGCCGTACCGTCGCCTATTCGCCACGTCGTCCTCGTATCGCCCGCGACCTCCCATCCGTATCCGTTCACCAGAGTGTCGGTAATCGCCTTCTCGTCCCATCGGACATAATCGAACAGCGGAATAAAATCCTGCGGAATCAGATAGTACGAAGCGAAGCCCTTGAAAGAATCGAGCAGGGTGGAGTTCATATATGCTCTGTTATTCAAAAACTGCATCCCGAAGAAGAGCATCATCTTCAACTTGTTGACGCCGCGCAGATTATAAAACCTCTTCCTCCTGACAGTCTCATCGATACCGCAAAAGCCCACCTTGAAATCCGTTCGTTCCAAATCGTTCATGCCGTAAACCGCAGCCCCGAGTTTCATCTGCCTGCGAAGCATCCGCGCGTAGTAGAAAAACGGCTTGTCTCCCGCCATGAAGAGCGTTACCGTGCCCAAGTGCGGCTTCTTCAGCCACGCCAGCACGTTCTTCCTTACATTGGCTCTCTTTTTGGCGATGTCCGCCGAAACGAGAATATGCTCCACCCCGAGCGCACCGCACATCCTCGAAATATTGCGCCGCGCCAGATCGGTCACCATACCCCAGTCGTACGTATAGGCGACCGGATTCATCCCCAGAACGTTTTTCACGAAGTGTAACGCGTACGAACTGTCCCTGCCGCCGCTGACGGGCACAAGACAGTCCGGCTCGCCGCCTCCCTTCCGCATCGGAGCGACAAGCCGTTC
>LUZO01000219.1 GCA_001603685.1 Bacteroidales bacterium Bact_23 | reverse complement strand
CCTTACAATTTGGACAGGGGGTGCACCTAATTTCGTCGATACACACGCTAACCATCTCTTTTGCCACGGAGAGTATTGAATGTATCCAGGATATACATTCTTTCTTTGGATAATAGTAAATATTGAAAAGTATATACAGCAAATGCAGCAAGAATGATGAGGCAAAAAAAGATCTTGATCATCAAACTTGTAATTGTAGAAATGATTAAAAATGAAAGCAATGATGCAATGACTGCAAAGATAAGAGGAGAACCGACGATGGATTTATTTGACAATATGCTCCAGGCTATAAGAAAAAGAAGAATCGTATCGAGAGAAACCCTGAGTGTCCAAGCGATAGCGGCTCCTGTGATTCCAAAGTGATCGACAAGGTAGAAAACACAAATCAAGTAAAGAGGAAGTTCAAACAGGTGCAATTTCGCGGTCAGGTCTGGCCTGCCAGCACCTTGAATCAGAGCGAAAGGAACATGAGCGAGACTATTGATGAGGACGCCTGCGGCCAACCACTGCAGAACTGTTGTGCTTTGAGCCGCAAATTCATAACCAAGCCAGAAAGTGAGTCCTTCTTGCGAAAAGGCGACGATCAGCAGGACGAACGGGAACAAGACAATGAATATGTATTTTACGGCAAGGTTGAGAAGCCGCCTATTATTGTCCGGGCAATCCATGTGAGATGCTGAGAACACTGGGAATAGGGCAGTAACCAAGGCTCCCGGGACGATCGACATCTTTGTTATGACATCGTGGGGTGTCGCGTAATATGCTACAGCTGTTACGGAAAGCCATGCACCAATCAGAAACCGGTCAAAAGAGACCATGAGGGGCCCAATCACATTGGTCACGGACATCCAGCCACCAAATCCGAGAAGCTTTCGCGCTGTAACGGCTTCAGGAATCTTCCAATTCTTCAAGTTNNCTTCCCACGATGACCACAGCAACAAGCGCCCCAAGATGCGTTGAGAATAGCAATACAAGCAAAGATCCCGCAAAACTGAATACGCCAAAACCTATATTGACTGCATTCACGACGTCAAACCGCTGAAGACCTTCCAGGACGCCACGGAAGCCGGCATTCGTGATAACGAATGGAAAGACTGCAGCAATCGAGTAAATTGCAGTCAAGCTCTCCTCTTGGATTGCGGGAGGTATTTTTAATGCTTCCTTAATGAGCCATGGAGCAGTGGCGGTGATGGTCAGCGCACCGCCGATTCCCAACATGATCAGAAGACCAAGTCCTGTCCAAATAAGCGGAGGAATCTCAGTTGGATCGCCACATACGCCTCGTGCTACGAATGTGGTAAGCGCGCGCCCTAATCCGAGATCGAACAGATTGAAATAGCCAATGAATGACCATATGAGCGCTAGCACACCAAATCGTTCCGTTCCCATCCCACTAATCATTAGAGGAATGGCAATGATAGCCACGCACAAAACGATGGCTTGGCCACTGAAATTGAAAATGGTGTTCTTTGTAAGCCTATTCATACCGTGTATTGGTTATTCAAGCAGAAAGCAATCAGAGCAGTGTTACTTCCTATTTTCACGTCATTTCCCTTCGGTTCCATATAAGAAGCACATGTCTATTTTGTAGCGAATGTTCGAAAGAACTGAATTCTTCTGCGGTCAAGACAAGTGTGCGGATCTTCCTCTTTATGTAGCGTTCAGTTTTCCTGCTCAGATCATTCAGGTGATACTGATCAATGTTTCCCACAAGAACAAGGTCGATGATGCCCGTGTCCTTTCCTTCCGCGTAATCATCAATGAGATAAGCTTCTTCAAGGTCCCCCAATCTTGTGAGAATGCTTTCGATGACTTGATCCAGACCCATGACCTTGCTGACCATCGATCTCAATTCTGGGAAAAGAGGGTGATTGGTGTTTGCCATGTAATAGACACTGCGTCCGTTCTTTTCGAATGTGAGAAGCTTGGTTTTTGTGAGCTGGTTGAGTTCTTCGCGGACAGCGTTTGTGGAAACCCCGAAATCTGTTGCGAGTTCCCTGAGGTAGGCCTTTGTTCCGGGGTTGAAGAAAAAGCGCACTATTAGATTGATTCTGGTTTTTGAGGATATGAGGCCATCGAATAGGTCGGTCATCATTACTCCTTAATGAGTAGCATAGCTACTCATAACACAGAGCAAGATAATGTCAAGGAGCCTTTTTCATTAAAAAAAAGGGACAGGCATGATCTGTCCCCTTTTCCCTATGGATTAGCGATAGAGTGTATCAAGCACCATCTCTGCTTCTGTTGTAATGCAGTTGGGCAATCTGTTCGGAGACGAGCCCCACCATGAAGACCACAACAGACATAGTTATCAGCATTGCGGATGTCGGGCCGTAACTACCTCCCAAAACGAATATTCGGAACAGCCCGTATCCAATGCCGGTGAGGAACATGGCGAGGCTTACAGGGAGAAAGACACGAAAGGGGGAAAAAAGGGTTGCGATCTTGACGATTATAAAGAAAAAACGGGTCCCGTCCTGCAGCAGTTTTATCTTGCTCTTGCCGACACGGTTCTTTGCTTTAATCGGCGTATACGTGATGCTGTAGCCTGATCGGATAACTGCCATGGTGATGGTTGTAGGGTAAGAAAAGGTGTTTGGCAGTAATGGAATGAACTGGCGGGCAATATTTGCCTTAATAGTCCGAAATCCCGATGTTAGATCTTCAATCCTGTGTCGGCACATGTAGCTTGCAAACGAGTTGTAAATCCGATTTGCCAAGGTTCGATGGAAGGATGCATTGGATTCGCTTGTTCTGGCGCCCACCGCCATATCGTAGGCTGGTATCTTTTCGAGCAGACGGGGGATGTCTTCTGGTGAGTGCTGGCCGTCTCCATCGAGCATGACGATGATCTCGCCCTTTGCGTTTCGGATGCCGGTTTTCACAGCAGCACCGTTTCCAATGTTGTACGGGTGCGAAATCACCAGGGCACCAGCTTCTCGAGCAACGGATGCCGTCTTATCATCCGAGCCATCATCAACAACGATTATCTCGTGAGGTTGGCCGGTTGTCTCCATGACCCGGTTCACATCCTTCACAACACCGGCGATCACCTTTTCTTCGCGATATGCAGGGATGATGATACTGATTAATGGCATAGGAGTATCTCGACCTTAATAAATCAATTTAGAAGATGTTATACCTGAAAACACAAAAGAAGGCCCGAATACCGTCTTTCCAGTTGGTTTTTTTCCCTTCATGGTATGTCCTTCCGTAATAAGAAATTCCCACTTCATAGATGCGGCAGTT
>LUZO01000218.1 GCA_001603685.1 Bacteroidales bacterium Bact_23 | reverse complement strand
CAGGATTTCCCCTTACTTTTCATTTCCCTTTGCAGCACAGATAAATTATTCTGAGCAAACTGGGCCATGTCTGTCATGATATTCCAATATTTCTCAAAGTGCTTGTCCATGTCTTTCGGAAAATAACTTGAATAGTAAGACAATGTATATGTCCTATCCATTGGGACAAAAAGATTTGGTAGCAACAGATGAAGAGTCTTTGAAAATGTGACAAATTTCGAAGCATTATTTCCTACCAAATTCAATCGAGCATATAGCTTATACACTTGGCCCCTAATTCCTTCTAGGTCAACTGTTTCAAGTCTTTCATTCCGCAACGACTCTATTAACTCCTTGTTCTCAATCAGCGAATCGTGAAACACATTGAAATCACTCAAAGATGCCCTTCGTAAATTCATACCCCACGCAACCAACACCACATATAGAAGCTCGATATATTCGTTACTCAGATAATCTTCACGCTTACAGAACTGTATGTATAGATATCGACCAGGATCATATAACCTATACCTTGTGTCTGTTGCTTGCAGATACTCCACAATCTTGGTATTATCGATATTGTTTATGTTTTTTGTATTTCTCATCTTTGTATCCTCTCTGTTCGCGACTCTCACATATATCTTAATTCTGACCACTCTCGAGATAGCACCCTCAAACGGTTGCAACAGGCGTAACTGGAGACCCTACCGCACCAGGAAGCCTCAAAGGAGGAGCGGTAAGTAGGAATCTATAGCGATTATTAGCCTTCAGCCATTCAGCCAATTCGAAGAGCTGCCAGAGCTCTCCCAAAGGCACGCCCAACTCAAATAGACATATCTTATGCAATGGGAGATTAGATCCTTTACTAGAAAGGCTCGCACTATTTCCAATCTCTTCAACAGCCAGGTTGTCAGAAGCAATGGCAGAAATTTTGGAATCAACAATCCATTGTAATAACCTTTGATCCGTGCCGTCCAAGGTTGCACATGCTCTCTTCAAATCTATTTTTCCATCAGAGCTATCTTCCAATATCAAACGATCCAGCCCAGTCCAAAGACACAATATGTCACCCTCTTCGACCACCATATTGTTCTTTTCAAGTATATTCATCAGGTCGTCATATCCAACTACTTTTCTTGGGAATGCTCCAAATTCAGAGAAAAGATCCAACAGCACCCCCCTGCCTTGAAGGCCATGAACTGCCATATTCTCAATCCCCAAAGAGGTAGCATAACACTTGCCATCATCTGAAAGAACAACATCCTCTTCCGGGGCAAATCCATTGTAGTACACAGGTCGTTCTACCCCGTCTCCCATTACATCAAACATAGCTCCGCGGTGAGCGAAGCTGTCCCATTGGGTTGAATACTGTGTGTATAGCAAAACGTAATCGTCAGATGCGATATCGGTATGATTAGGATGTAGCTTATCCCATCGATAGTTATAATAATCCTCAGAATTTCTGACCACTGGTTTTAAAACAGGAGGGAATCTAACTTGGTTCAAAGCTCCTGCTTGAGGGTAATCCAATGGTAAGCTCAAACAGAATGTAATTCCTGTTTGAACTTCCTCTACTGCCATCCTGACCTTATCTGGCGTGATAAGATTCAGCCTTCCCAATTGATCGTCTGGACCCCAATCTCCCCATGTGGCGTTATCAGGTCGAACTTTCCATCTCTTGTTACTCATTTACACCTTCTCAAGGACTTGTTTAATCATTGCACGGGCAGATCCGATGTAATTCAAGGGATTCATCAGATCTTCAATTTCCTGTGACGTTAAAAGTTTTGAAATCTCAACATCTTTGAACAGCTCATCTCTCAGACTACTCTGATTACGATACACCCTGCCTGAAATTTCTGTAATTACATCATGAGCCGCAGCCTTCCCGATTTTTGAAGCCAAGCCCATCATGGCTGCCTCAGCCATGATGGTTCCTCCGTTTATTTCAAGGTTTGAACGCATTGCTTGTTCATTGACGATTAATCCGTCAAGAACCTCGAATGTATGGTGAAGAGATGCAGACAGGAGAAGAAATGCCTCGGGAATGACAAGCCATTCAAGCGTCATGTGCCAGACACCCCTTTCGTGCTCTTGGATCATAGCTGTCAGCTGTGAACCAGACAGCTCTCTCAGCTTTGGTGCTATGGCTTGTATCGGTTCACATAATATGGGGTTTCTCTTTTGTGGCATCGTCGAACTTGCTCCTCTACCACCTCCAATAGGCTCCGATAATTCTGCAATTTCAGATCTCATCAACATTGAAATCTCATTGGCAATTTTTGCGAGGGTCGCACCAACCATTGCAAACAAGTGAATCAATTCCGACCAAGAATCTCGAGCTGTATGCCATGAAATGCTGGGAACACCCAACCCTAGATAGCTCATCATCTGGCGTTGGACTTCAAGTCCCTGATCTCCAAGAGTTGCAAAGGTTCCGACAGCACCGGAACATTGCCCTACAAGCACTCTCCCCCTCAGTTCGTTTAACCTAGTGCGATGCCTCAACAATTCATCCAACCATACTGCTGCCTTAAATCCAAAGGTGATAGGAGCCGCCAGCTGTTGGAATGTCCTTCCTGCCATGACGGTGTCCTTATGTTTTTCCACAATGGCAGCCAAGGTCTTTATGATTGCATTCAGATCCCTCTCTACTATTCCCAAGGCTTTCTTCATTTGAAGTGCTGTCCCGGTATCCAAGATATCCTGTGTAGTGGCTCCATAGTGAATCCACCGAGCAGTTTCTTTATCACAAAGTTTGGATAGTTGCTTTACAAAAGGAAGAATTGGGAATCCAATCTTATCATAATCAGTTTTCATTTCCTTCAAATCAAGTCTGGAAAACTGGAAGGACTCTTCCATCAACACATCGACGCCAGCCGGTACGATACCCAAAGTCACCTGAGCCTTGACCAGGGCAAGCTCTGTATCAATCCAGGCTTGGATACGCGCCTCATCTGAAAAGGCTTCTCTCATCTCTGGGGTGCTGTAGAGGTCCTGGTAATAAAACGAACTCATCACTGTTGCTGATCCGGTCAATTAGTAGCCACCTTCAATTAATTCTTAACTTCCTGAATTTTTCCCACTCAAATCATTAATATCCGAACAGGCTCCGGCGTATCGCCTGGGGCTGCAACGATTTCCTTGGGATGAACACTTGCGTTTCCTCCGGTTGTGGTGTAATATATTGAGTAACAAATAGCACTCAATCCGGAGGTAGGAAAATGATCTTGGATTCACTGGTGGAGATACCCGACGTGCCGGGCAAGATCGTGAAGAAGACGGTCAAGGGGACGGTGTACATCGACTACGAGTACGACCGCGTCTACGACAGCGAACGCCGGTACAACATCCCGAAGCGGGCCACCATCGGCAAGCTGGCCGACGACGGGCGGATGTACCCCAACGCGAACTACCTGCGCTACTTCCCCCACCTGCCGCCCCCCGAGGTCGACGGGGGGACGGGGCGCAGCAGCTGCCTGAGGGTGGGTGCGCACATCGTCATCGACTCTGTGGTGCGCCACTACGGCCTGGAGGCGATGCTGGGCGGCCTGTTCGGCGGCGAGGCGGGCTTCCTGCTCGACCTGGCATCGTATTCGATCATCTGCGAGGACAACGCGGGGCAGTACTACCCCGACTGGGCCTGGGCCCACCCCCTCTTCACCGGGGGGATGCGGGTGTACAGCGACAGCAAGGTCTCCACCTTCCTCCACGCCATCACGCACGAGCACACCTCGTCGTTCCTCAACGAATGGAACCGCGGGCGCAACCACAGGGAGCGGATCTACATCTCCTACGACTCGACCAACAAGCACAGCCGGGCCGGGGAGATCGCCATCGTCGAGAGCGGCCACGCCAAGGACGGCGGGGACGGGCCGGTGTTCAACTACTCGGTCGCCCACGACGTGGGAGAGGGCGAGCCGCTCTTCTACGAGGAGTACCCGGGCAGCATCGTCGACGTGTCGCAGCTGCAGTACATGGTGGACACGGCCGCCTCCTACGGCTACAGGAACGTGGGCTTCATCCTCGACCGCGGCTACTTCAGCAAGGCGAACATCCGCTATATGGATGAGATGGGCTTCCACTTCGTCATCATGGTCAAGGGCAAGTCGGAGCTGGTCAGCTCGCTCATCGAGGCGCACAAGGGCAGCTTCGAGCGCAGCCGCCCCTGCTCGATCAGGACCTGGCGGGTCTATGCAAAGACCGTGGTGGACAGGCTTTACGCCGATGACGGGCACGAGCGGCACTTCCACCTCTACTACAGCAGCGCCAAGGAGAGCGCCGAGCGCGAGGAACTGGAGGCCGACGTGGAGCGCATGGGCAGGCTCATCAAGGCCCGCGAGGGGCAGAAGGTCGCCTTCCCCAAGGCGTTCACGGACTGCTACGAGCTCTTCTACGCCAAGGACGGCGAGACGCTGCTCTTCGCCAGGGAGCGCGAGGGGGAGATCGAGCGGCGGCTGGGCCTGTGCGGCTACTTCGTCCTGGTCACCTCGGCGGCGATGGACGCCCGCGAGGCCCTGGACCTGTACAAGAGCCGCGACCAGGGCGAGAAGCTGTTCAGGGGGGACAAGTCCTACCTGGGCAACCGGGCCCTGCGCGTCCACAGCGGCGAGTCGGCATCGGGCAAGATCTTCGTCGAGTTCGTCGCCCTGATCATCCGCAGCAGGATCTACCGCCTGCTCAAGGAGGAGATGGAGGGCCTGCCCTCCCGGCCCAACTACATGACGGTGCCGGCCGCCGTCAAGGAGCTGGAGAAGATCGAGATGGTGCGGGGCATGGACGGCCTGTACCGCCTCGACCACGCCGTCACCAAACGGCAGAAGAGCATCCTCAACGCCTTCGGCCTCGACGAGGAGGACGTGAGGCGCAAGGCGATCGAGCTGGCCCGGAAGCTGGCGAAGGGGGAATGAGCGATGGCACGCACGAAATCATTGGCCTCGGTCGAGGCGGAGGTCTGCCAGGCCCAGGAGGCCGTGGTGAAGGCGAAGGCGAGATACGAGGCTGCGCTGAAGAAACTCGAGGGCGCGATGGCCAGAAGGGACGAGGTGACGGCGAGGGAACTGCTCTCGGCATTCAAGAAAAGCGGCAAGTCCTACAAAGTGGTGATGCGCTACCTGCAGGAGGGAGTCAGGCAGTGAAAACCACCCACAATCCAGTTTGAGTAACAAAATCACAGGAAGTTAACGTTAATACCGTAACGATAGAATCCAAAGTGGAAATCTATCATCATTTCTTTTGAATACATTTCCTGAATAAAGGAATTCATATATCCTCGATCATTCCTTGATGGCAGCATTGAACAAATCAATATAGCTGCTCTCATTTTCAATTACACCATATGCTCTTGCTCTCATCGATATTTTATATGCCCAATTCGTATGTGGCTTAACTTCATTCATCTTGTTTCCGCCCTCTCCCTTAAAAACACCGCCCTTTACATTCCCTAGGATATCTGTAGCATCTTTATACTCTTCACTTGTTACTGCTTGCAAAGCATTCACATAGACAACGTGACTCGGATGAATAACCGTTCTTCCTACAAATCCATTTGCCTTATCCAAAATTACTTCACGAAGCAATCCATCAACCTCTGCATTGACTATTAATTGCCTTCGCAATAAATAGTCTTCAAAACCATAATCTTGCAAATCTTTGAACATCATTGATTTGCTTACTCTGAAGTACTCCCAAACCGGTCCTGAAACAATATAGTCATTATTTCTGCCAAAAATATTCATGATATCCGACAAACATTCATTGACTGTAGCAATATTATAGATTGAATAATCAACTCCTCGTCTTACACCAAAACATGAAGAAAAATCTGTTGCTCCAACACGAACCTGCAATACCAAATCATAGTATTGATTTAGGATTGTCTTGATCCCAATGAGTTCGCTGAGCCGAGTTTCTTTGAATGCAACTTCAGGATCTTCAATAATCGGCATACCGTACAGAATCTCATTTAAATCATTATTCAATTTCAGTAACCGTGAGAAGTACCGCTCTCCATTATGCGTATTGAATTTTGGGAAATTGAACCCTGCCAAGACTTTAGATTGATGCTTTGTAAGTTTAGAACAGAACCTATCAAATTGTTCAGGTGTGCGTACTCGACAGAATATCAAGGGCAAATTATGGTATCCAATTTTTCCTTCATCTATTGCGGCACTCAAGGTTTCAAGTGTTTCAAGGACATTTGCCTCTGCTTCAAGAACCATATCCGCAGGGCACGCATCCTCGAAACAGAATACCATGGTAGTCAAGTAAGGCAATTCGGAGTTCAATATTCTTTCAGTGAAATTCTTGGTTCCCGGCATATACATAGTGGCACCCAAACAAAAACGAAGGAATTGCCTATCGGAATATTTTGAAAACTCCTCCGGTTCTTTCAAAAATTTAAATCCCGGATGATGCATGTGATGTTTCATACTATGTCCTTATTTGCCGATGTTATTTCAAACTTCCCTTTGGTGATTGAATAGCGTTGGGATAATACGTATCAATCATCCGCTTTACCAAAGAAACCTGCTTTGCTCTCTTTTTGGCGTCATCAGCGGTTGATTCCCAGCTATGAGTCTTTGCAACGGATCCTCCGGTCTTGAGATAAATAGGAGATGCGATTCGTATCATCTCGGGTACTTCATAGTGGCGGATGAAGCCACCGGTCGATTCTGGGTTTTCCGTATGGATATCAATTGGAATATCAATTGCCTCTCTCATGGAAGCCAGCATTTGGAGCTGTATGTCACGAACCGGATTGATGGAATTAGCTCCAATTTGCTCGAGCAATCTTGCAGAACAAGGATTACCATGGCCTGCATGAGCAGATACTTTGAAATGGCAATCACTAGGGATTTCATTTGCTTTCCTCATTTCATTGAGGACCCAAAGGCACCCCTCGTCATACACTAAAAATGTACTACACCCTAACGATATAGCACGCTTGACGTCCTCAATTGCTCTGACTATCTGCTCCTGTCCACGAAGGCGATAGCCCATCCGAACTCCTTCTGGAGTATGAACAGCGGCACTAGTGTCGGTAGTTGCCCGTGGACCGATAGCAAGTATGAGGTCTGTCTGCGCTTCCTTCGCCATTTTGACCATTTCCATAATTTCATTATCAGTGAGCAACATAATTCCTTTTGTTTGTGTTACACGGTGTAGATAAATTTCATAAGACTCCATTGTATCGAGCAACGCTTCCATAGCCTTCGGCCCTTGGATACCAGGCACTTCAAAACGGTATTGACCTCCATCACTAAAGGTTTTCTTTGATGTTGGAAGATCATAGGCATCCCCATCTGGCAGCCCAATGGATTTTAAAAACGCTCTTGTTTCTTTCATTTTTTCTCTTCCTTATTGCTAATCAGCTCATTCATTAAATCAGTAATCAATTGCTCATGGGAGATATTCAATGGAGGTAATTTCCCGAGCATCCCATTTTTTATATGAATATCAATAAATCCTGCATTCATGCGGCCACTAAGCTTTTGAATTGAATCCTCAATTTCTGTTTTAGAACAAATTGCCCCTCCAATCGTTGCATATCCACAACCATGAGCAATCGTAGTGAAATCCACACGCATACCTGCAGAGGGTTGTCCCCCTACGGATTCATGAGCACCGTTGTTCAGCACTACATGAAGAAGATTTGGTACATTGACTTTGCTAACCATAGAAAATGCCCCTAAATGCATCAGAGCAGCCGAGTCCCCATCTAGGCAGATAACATTTCGTTGGGGGTTGGCTAACGCAATCGTGAAGGCTACCGAAGAAGTATGCCCCATGGAGCCGACATTCAAGAAGTCATGTTCGTGCCCTTCATTTCTCCTTTCCCGCAGGAAATACAACTCCCTTGTCGCTCTGCCTGTTGTTGCAACAAATATTGAATCTTTCGGCATTATATCAAGGATAGCTTCAATTGCTTCTTCCCTGAACAGTGGGAACCGATTATCAGGGATGAGCGATCCTTTCTTTTCGGTTGTAAATACATTTTTCTTTGCTACGATTGCAACAGGCTTTCGTTCAGTTTTGGCGATATCAACAAGATTGATAACCTGCAGCCCAAGTAACTCATCATTGTTTTCAGCTATGATATATGGTATTTGAACCAGATCAAGCAATGGCAACGTAATCTCTCCCTGCATCTTATGCTGTGCCCAATCGTTTGTTCCTGGTTCCCCACGCCAGCCTATCAACAAAACCATCGGAACCTTGTAAACATCCTTATCTGCAAGAGAAAGCAATGGGTTAAGCATATTGCCCATACCTGAATTCTGTAAGTAGACCATGGGTATTTTTCCAGTACTGAAGTAGTACCCTGCAGCAAGAGCGATGGCATTCCCCTCATTGGCTGCAATGAGGTTGTTCTTCTCTTCTATATTCTCTAATAAATATGTGCAAAATCCATTGAGATAGGAGTCGGGGACGCCCACGAAGAAATCAATTCCCAAGCTATTTAACAATTGAACGAATTTTCCCTGGTTGATCATGTTCTTTCTCCAAATTTATTCAGGTTTGGGCGAAATATAGAATGAGAAATATTCAGGCGCGTCAGTTTTAGTAATTTCCCAAGATTCATCAATCACTTTAGCTACCTCGTGAGGGAGAGGTCCTTTGGTAACAGCTGTGATGTTCGAAACAAGTTGATCGCAGCTAGATGCCCCAATAATTATTCCGTCTCCTCTTTCCTCTTTAAGCATCGAATGGTTTGCCAACCAGCGAAAAGCAGCTTCACTCAATCCAATGTTAGATTCTGAACACACCTCTTTAATGTTGTCCACTGCCTTAAAGTATGATTCATGCCAATATCGCTTTTTATAGTTTGGTCGATTGGAAAATCGCCCATCCTTAATGGCCTTGTCCAAATATTTATCTGTAAGCAATCCTCCAGCTAATGGATTATACGCATAGAATCTCAACCCATAATGGTTCAAAGCCACATCCAATTCTCTCTCTGCATTTCGACTCAGCGCATTGTATAGTCCTTGATATACAGTGGGTAACATCCATCCATGCTTAGAACATAGGTGATATACTTCTGCAACGAGCCAAGCAGGGAAGTTGCTTAAGCCAAGCTCTCTAAACTTACCCAAATCATATAATTCCGCACATGCTTCCAATGCAGATTCTACCGGTGTATTTGGATCAGGGAAATGCAGATACAGGACATCGACACAATTAACATTCAGTCGGCTGAGTGACTTATCAAATTGATATAGCACAGCATTACGATCCAGGCTTCCTGATACTCGCGGATTTACTTTTGTGGCAATCTTTACGTCACAATCAATCTGCCTCAAAGATTCTCCGATCAACCGTTCGCTTTCACCCTCATTGTACACATACGCAGTATCAAGCTCGGTATATCCATGTGCAGTAAAGGCCTTAATCAATTCAGACACATCGTCTCCAAACAGACGTTCTCCGAACTGCATGGTGCCAAGGATAATATTGATGTTATTCATCTCAAATCATCTCACAGAGCAGTGCAACATCTAAGGATTGTGTGTTGCATAGCTCAATAATATTCTTGCTCTCTTCCTTTGTACGATCCCCGTATTCCATCAACTCAAAGTACCGAACATTAAATTCTTCTTTTGTCATCGGATTCCCTGGCTCACCCTTTGGATAATCTACTCTTTCGGAGAATGATTCTCCACTCTTCATTTTCACATCGACAATAGCAGAAGTAGTTCTTGGAAATTGGTTCGATAGCTCAACATCATCGAATACTTTAATCTTTTTTGTTAGAGCCAATATATCAGAATCATAAATATATGGCTCGTCATATTCCCGCAGACCAGCTTTTCCCTCTATCAATCCCACAGATACGCCATATGGGATACTCATCTTTGCTGAATTCTTTCCCATTATCTCAGTGTGGTCATGATTAGGGATAGCTATTGCGTACGTAGATACCGATATGCTCTCAATCGACTCAACAACGACTTTATCTCTCATCCGAATTGATGCTTCAATCGCAGGATGACAGTATCTGCAAGCTGCATAGGGTTTAGTATAGGTCTTTTCTATCGCCCAAGTTCCTCGTAAAAGAGGCTCCTTTAGTTTGATGGTTTCATCTCCTGCCATCATCTTTAAAAACCCTCGATCGCCACCTAACACATCAGCATTACCAACAAATCCTGCCTTTGCCATCTGTACAGCTGTTAATCCCAACAGAGCGCTCTTTGCAACATTATATGGCTTCAGTTCTGACCCATCATCAAGGACCTTTAACATCCCTGTCGCAGATACTGCTGCTATCGCAAAAGCATTCCTTCGTTGGTCTTGTGAATATCCTAGGAGATAAGAAGCTGCTACTGCAATTCCCAATATCCCACAGGTTCCAGTTGCGTGATATCCTAATGCTTTATGGTTTGGTTGGATAGAGACAGCAATTGTAAAAGCTGTCTCATATCCAATTATCACTGCATGTAATAATTCTTTTACAGTACAGTGATATCTTTGAGCTAGAGGTATCAATACCGAGAAAATCGGAGAGCCAAGATGGATGATACCTTCATTAGAACCATCATCAAAATCAAGCGCATGAGCATTAAGACCATTTAAAAATGTAGCCTCTTTTAAGTTCGTACTCATGTTCATGCCCACTGCCTTTAGCACACCATATTCTGGTTCAGCAGCATTGAGATATTCCCTAAGCTTATTCTCATTCGCTTTTGCTCCAGCCGTGGTAACTGCAATATAATCAAGCAATGACAAATGTGCTTTTTCCATGACAGGTGTTGGAATAGAAAGCCTTACTGTCTGTTCTATGGAATTCAAAAACCAATCTGTTATATTCATCGTACCAATCCTACCCAAGAGCATCCTCCGTCTCATCAATTCTACAGATAAACCTAAGTTTATCTCCTTCTTTGCCCACGATATTTCGTATTTCAGGTTTTAGCTCGTTCCCTCCCCCGTTTACGAGATAGAATTACACCACCCTTAGAAGAATGAACTAACCAACATCTGGTCTCATCGAATTCACGAAATATGCGAAGAGATATAGGCGGAGGTTGTACACAAGTCGTAAAGTACGTTTCTGTTTTAATCAAGGCAATTAAAAATTACTCTAACTTAAGAAATAAAATAGTGTAATGCAAAAAGAATTGAGTGTGTATACTTC
>LUZO01000217.1 GCA_001603685.1 Bacteroidales bacterium Bact_23 | reverse complement strand
CGGGCACAAGACAGTCCGGCTCGCCGCCTCCCTTCCGCATCGGAGCGACAAGCCGTTCCAGGCTTTCGACACCTTTGCTCCGCCAAGGAGAATAGTTGGCGCAGTAGTTGCACTCCCCCTCTTCGTCGAAGGCGATGAACGGGAAAGTCTCGGGTAACAGACAGCGCGAGCAGCGACGCAGCGAATCGATCTTCGCGGTATCGATTCGGCAAAGCTCTTCAAGCTCCTTGAACGAAGAACGCGCAAAAACCGGAGCATTCCTCTCGACCAGCGCAGAGGGGGGAGACATATCCTCGATCCGTCGGGGCGGCAGCGTCGGATTCAAGGAGAATGCAGGCACAGAGTCGCTTTCGAGGGAGAATGATACCACCTCCAGACGCTCGGCGGTCATCGCGATCACGCAGCCGCACTTAGGTTCAATCTGCTCTATTTCGGCGTAACGAAGAAAAGAGCGCAGCGAAGAACTCTCTATCGCCCTCCTCAGAATATACCTCTCCGAAGCGAAAGCAACGACGCCCCCTCCCGAAACCGTATACAGCGAGCCGTTCGAGGTCGCCAGAACCGCCCCTCTGAAGTCGGAGGCCGTCAACGCCAGCGAATTCGCCCCCTCAAGCTCCGCGAAAGCCGAGGCCGCAGCCCAGGGGAGAGCATCGCCCCTTCGGCGAAAGTGACCGACGAGCGAAACGATCACCTCCGTATCCACCTCGAAGACTCTGCTCAGCTCGTCGTACCTCCGCCAAAGCTCGCTCTCGTTCGTCACTATGCCGTTGTGTATGCAGACAAGCCCATCCTTCACAACCGGCTGATTGTTCGCGTGATTGTCGGCATCGCCATTGGTCACCATGCGGGTATGCCCCATCGCGAAGAAGGGAAGGGCGCGCGCCGCCGCACGGTCGATTCTGCCGGCCAGCGACGCGAACTCGGCGGAAGCGAGCAAAACTCTCCCCCGCACAGGACGCTTCAACAGGTGAATACCGTCGTCATCCTGAAATACCAGTCCGGAGGCATCCTTCCCCCTAGACTCCGACAAAATACAGAACCGCCTTATCGCATCCGCCGCTCGCTTCAGCGCGACGCCTCCGCAAGCGGCAATACCGAAAATTCCACACATATTGTATCACTCCTTGAGAAGAGATACTTGAAGAGGCTTTGATTAAAGAGTTTCCTCTTCATTGAGCTCAACTGCATCAAGTTCCCGTGAGCCCCGTTCAGCTTTATTAATAGTGATGCCAGGTAATATTTTGGTTTCAATGATTCTTGGTAGAATGTCTCCTGATGCCTTTCTATCAAATAGAAACTTTCAATTAATAGCAAGGCACTCCTCCCACTGTTCATTGTTTTTTAATATTTCGGACAGCTGATTGGTAATTTTTTTAATATACTCCTCGATGTTTTCTCTTGAAACAAACATCCCAAAATCACTTGGAATATTACTCTCTACAGACAATACTCTCCCTGCTATCCAGCGAGAAATTTCTGGTCCATGATGGCTGGGTTCTTGCCATAGAAATGGATTAGAAGTAACTGAATTGACATCCATAAAAGTCCAAACCCCGCCAAAGACTTCCACAACTTCGCGGATCCAGCGTTCGAAATCATCCAAACGTCCGGGAGTCTGAGCTATCAAGCGTAAGAAAGGAGTCCCGACAGGAGTTAGAAAAGGCAACACCTTAACCCCCTCCACCTCTTCTAAAAAGGCATTAAGTTTACCTATATACTCCGGGTCATAGGAAAACTGAGCATACGTTCTAGAATATTCACGCAGCAATCGAGAAAGTAAATTTCTGCGGACACTTAGGGTCTCTGGATAAACGAGATCAGTGTAACTTTTAATATTCGCTCCATCATAATAAATCGAACCGCCCTCTCTTCCTTGCATAGACCTTACGCTTGACCTGAAAGCTTCAAAATTCAACAAACTCTTAATTCTATATAAGGGGGCGGATGCGTTAGTAAACGCATCATTAGTTATACGAATTTGATCAAATACCAACAGCTCCTCAGCAGTGCTCGCTCCGAAAAAATCAATACCAATGACAAGAGTTTGCAAGCGTTGGAAAAAACCCATCGCCTTGAGATGTTTTGCGAGTATTATATATTCCTTAGGCATAAAACTGGCAACAGCTAAGTTAAATCCCTTTTCACCCCAAAGAGTAGGATTAGTAGATCTCATACGGCTACTACCCATTATAATTGTCTCC
>LUZO01000216.1 GCA_001603685.1 Bacteroidales bacterium Bact_23 | reverse complement strand
CCATAATCTGCGACCCCTTGATTTTTCATGGCTGGGGGACGTGGATTCGAACCACGATTCACGGAGTCAGAGTCAGAACAGAGACTTGGAATATCAACAACTTACAAATCAGGCCCCGCCTTTTATCAGCCGCAACCCGCCTTTATTGTTCGGCTTTCCGCTCCGGCCCGTAGATGAAACCACGACCTTTTCCAGTAAATCCGAGGCTTCCCGTAGTAGCCCGCTATCGACCCTGGTATAGATTTCCGTGGTCTGGACCTGGGAATGCCCGAGGCTTTCCTGGATCGTCCGGAGGTTGACGCCGGCGGCGAGCAGGTGCGTTGCGTGACTGTGCCTGAAGTCGTGGGCCTTGACGTGCCGTTCGATCCCCGCCTTTTTGCAGGCCCGATCTATGGCGGAGCGGATGTTCTGCACGGGCTGGTCCAGGACGCGCACGAAAACGAAGCCCGAGGATGCCCTGTAATCGATTTTCTCCAGTGCCGACAACCCCCGGGAGAGGGAGGCGGCGAAACCTGCCCCCCTTGCCGTAAACCGTGACCGTCCTGTTGTCGAGATCCAGATCCGCCCATTTCAGGGAGCGGACTTCGTTGATCCGCATGCCGCAGGCGTACATGAACAGGAAAAAGGCCTGGTAGAACGGCTCCGCGGCGTCAATGATCCGCCGGACCTCATCCGGGGACATGGGCCGGGGGATCGGCTTGGAGTATGGCAGCATCTCCATTTTCCAGCCCCGAAGCGAAATCATGCCCCGCTTTTCCGCCCAGCGCAGGGCGCCGGACAGGTAGGCAAGTTCTTTGTTCGCGGTCCTGGCCTTCACCGTGAGCAGGCGCTCCCTTTGGTACGCCTGAATGTCTCCCTGCTCCAACAGCTCCGCCTCCAGTCCGCCCAGGTGGCTTTCAATCGGTCCCTCGAAGACCGCCCGGCAATCTGTCACGGTACGGGGCATACGGTGCAGCTCATACCATGTAAGGTACTTGGCACAGAGGCTGGAAACCGACAGGCCCAGCTCCACGCCCGCAGGGATCCTCTTTCGGTGCCGTCGCATGAGGTCCGCGTGGGCGCTTTCCGCCTCCTCCGCCGTCGTCCCCTCGGGGAGCCGCCGCTGGATCCGCCTGCCCTTGCGCCCATCGGTGTAAATGTCTATCCAGTACCGGCCGTTGCGAAAGCGGAGAGACATACAAGGTCTTTCCTTTCAGCGTTTTCCAGAGCTAATTGCCTATATTCAGCCATGACGACCCGCCGTAACCGGCTGACGACTGAACGCCTACCTTTACAATTTTTCCTTTTATTAGGTCTGGCATGGTGGCATCGATAAACATTTGGATCACCTTGGCCGTGTCTCCTATTGAAAGCGTGTAGGCACCGAAATATTCATGCCGTGCCCACAATGCGTAACCGCCTTTTGTTTTTGTGGTCCTGGTGGTTATGTAGTTGAGGTGCGGGTGCGCCTTTGACATTACAAGACGATAAGACAGTAAAAGCGCATCCCTCGCCTCTTTCCTATCTTTCTCCGTCAATGGTTTTGGCGGGGCGCGCTTGACGACCTTCTGTCCCGGCCCCGGAATCCATCTGTCTCCGTCCCAGCGGGCAAGCGACTCGCCAGGCGCGAGAAAAAATGCAACCAAAACGAAAATGGCGAAAGAGCACAGCCTGCCCATAATAGTTTGCCCCTTTCAAATCTCCATCCCGATCCTGTAAACCTTGCACCGCCCGGCCAGAAAAAACAGTTCCGGCCTGGACAGCCTCACCCGCCTTCCAAAAGCTTGGCCTTGAGCTGCTTTATCTCCTCCTTCATTTCTGAAATCGTGCCCTCGTGCTCCCTTACCGCCCCTTTTAGACTCCTCAAATCGTCAACGCAATCAACGGCATAGTGAAATGATTTAATGTTTTCTCTCAATGCTTCCCGAAACTGCGTCTTCGAACGCAAAACGTCTTCCGTCATGTGGAGGAGGTTTCTGATTTCGTGATCCGGCAGGTTGTCAAGGTCAGCGCGGGCGGGAACGACTGACAGAGCGGGGAAAGCGCTTCCTTTTGGGCCAGACAGTTCCACTCCGAGCGCAATCATTTCTGAGACCGAAATGCCGATTGCGGAGGCGATGCCCTTCATGGCCTTTATGGATGGATTCGACTTCTTTCCGGTTACCAAATTGCTTATGTACGGATCGGTCAGACCCGATCCGGCTGAAACCCTCTGCTGAAACCCTCTTTTTTCTTTGTCCGCGAGATGCTTCAGCGCGGCAAGGAAAGCATCCGTGTCATTCATGGCCGCACAGTAAACCC
>LUZO01000215.1 GCA_001603685.1 Bacteroidales bacterium Bact_23 | reverse complement strand
GGGTTCGACTCCGCTCAGCCACCGGCTCAGCCACCGGCAGTTGATTTCAGATTTCAGATTTTAGATTTTCGCCCGCCACGGCGGACTCTCACCTCTCATCCGCCGCGGCGGACTCATCGCTCATCTCTCATCTCCGACCTCTGACCTCTGACTTCCGACCTCTGACTTCCGACCTCTGACTTCCGACCTCTGACCTCCGACCTCTTCCGCCGCGGCGGACTCCGACCTCCGACCTCCGACCTCAAAAAAACTTCACAATCTCATTTTTTTTTCGTTATATTTGACAGGATATTACGGCCGGGCACATCTCCTTTCAAAAAAAATCAGAAAATGAAAAAGCAATTCTGCCTGTTTGTGGCATTTATGGTGGCATTCAGCATTTCAGCCCATGCACAAGGGAAGTGCGAAGTGCTAAAAGAAGCTCTTTCGGGAACCTATACCGGAGGCTGCAAAAACGGCCTTGCACATGGCAAAGGCACTGCAATTGGTATTGACGAATACACCGGGCAGTTCAGCAAAGGGCTGCCGCACGGCAAAGGAGTTTACAAATGGTCAACCGGCGAGGAATATTCGGGTCAGTGGAGAAACGGAAAGAGGCACGGTATTGGAAGCTACGCCTTTTTCAGTAACGGCGAAGATACCATTTGCGAAGGGCAATGGGTGAATGACCAGTATGTAGGGCCGGTTCTGCCAAAACCACGGGTTACTCAGAATATAAATGTAGAGCGATACACCTTCAAAAAGACAGATACCGGATTTAACCGGGTGTTGATTTACCTTAATCAGGGTGGAATACCCAACACCACAGTTACCAACCTGATGATGGTATCGAGCAGCGGTTACGAAACCAGACTGGGCAATTCAAACGGTTTTGAGAGTGTGGTATTTCCGGTTCTCATCAACATCAGCTATAAAACCCTGAACAAACTAAAAACGGCAACCTATCAGGTCACTTTTGAATTTGAGATTTCAGAGCCGGGCGACTGGAAAGTTGAACTCTCAAACTGATCATTTTAAAAGGATTTTCTTCGCCGGAGCCCGCCTCCGCACCCTCGTGGCTGCAATAATCCGGGGGATATCCAAATCGTCTGAAACCACCGTCTGCAAACCAAAGCAGCTTTTTTGTAATTTTACCAATTACAATCCGCGCTTTGCCGGCATTAATTTAGCATGAAACTTCTGGCCCGTATCTTTCTGATTTACATGATATTCTCAATGGCTTCGTGCCATAAAGGGAAACGGAGCGGCGTGCAAACAAACGAGCCGGTGAAGGCCGATGCCGTTGCGGAAGAGTTCACGGAGCCAATTGTCATACTGCTTTATCCGGATTCAGAGAAAGCCGCTTTGCTTCGCGACAGCCTCGGATCCGGCCGTTATCATGAACTCTCTGACCTGAACGGCCACCATTTCACACAAATCAGAAATCTTCTGACAAGTTCGGGCATTGCATTTATATCCAGCGAAAGCACCCGTTTCAGGTTTGTTTCTTCCGAAGGTGCAATAACTGAGATGGACTTAAGCCGGCTGTCGTCGCCCTGGCAGGTGATTGCCTTCGACGGGTCAGGTGCTCCTCAGCTGTTAGCTCCCGCTAAGGCTGAAAGCAGAATAAGAGAGCTTTTCCCCGTCTCCCCTGCTCCGGCTTCCGCCAAATACCAAAGAGTTACGAAAACCGCGGCCACCCCTGTTCCTGAATACGCCGAAAAATCATCGCCGGAAGAAATTGCCGCTTTTAATCCCGGCACACCCCTTATTCATAAAAGTACCATCAGGCTCTTGCTTCCCGCCGGAACCAAACTACCCGGCCTTCGCAACGAAAGCAGTGATTACAGGGTGGTTACCGGCTACATAAGCCCGCGGCACAGTTTCGGGCTGATTTTCGAAAACGACATCTTCTCCTATACCGACCGTTATTACACCAACGGGCTGGTTTTCAAATACACTGCTCCTGGGTTAGCCGTCATTCCGGTATCGCGGCTGATGCTGCCTCCCGGCCACAATACCATAGTGCATGCATCGGTCAGCCTGCATCACGCCATGTTTACGCCGTTTACCACGAAGAATCCGCCCCTGCTCGACGGAGACCGCCCCTATGCTTCCACACTCTATCTGCGCTACAGCCAGACCCAGGAAAATGCGGCAGCCGGAATGCTGCTCTATTCTGCCCTTGATGCCGGCGTTATCGGAGATGCGGCGTTGGGAAAATATCTTCAGAAGTCGGTTCACGCTACGGTTCCTACCAACGACGAACCGCTTGGCTGGGAGACACAGGTGAGGAACGACATTATTCTGAATTATACGGCCGGCGTCAGCAAACAACTGCTGCAAGGCAAACATGCCGAAGCCTTTGTCGGCGGTACCGCTCAGGCCGGCACCCTGCACACCAACATCGGGCTGGGAATTGATGCCATTGCCGGTGTATTCACCCCGGCACTGATTCCGCTGCCTGCCAGCTATGACGAATTAAAAATAAGTCCTGACAAATGGCAGTACGGCCTCAGGGGCGGGCTGGAATTCAGGCTGATCGGCTACGATGCAACCCTGCAGGGGGGCATGCTGAACCGGAGAAACATCTATGTCCTGAAACCGGAAGAGATTGAGCGTTTGGTCACTTCGGCGCATTTGGGTATCTTTGTGCGGTACAGAAGGCTGGGAGCAACCATTTCGCAATACTACCTCAGCCGTGAAATCGCCGAAGGAAAACATCATTTCTGGGGGCATATCGGCCTGGAATACAACTGGTAGTCAGTTCATAACAAAACGGATTCAGGAGAGTATCACGCTGAGCTTAAATTTAATCAACAGATTCCTATGATTGCCATGGCTACGGAATATCTGAAATACCTCATACTTGCCGCAACAGTATTTCTGGGCATCAAAACCGAAGAGATGCCCATGCCCGAACAGGTGCAGGCGCCGGATTCCACAGCAGTTACCCTTCTGTTTGCCGGCGACATTATGCAGCATGAACCGCAAATCAGGTCGGCATGGGATCCTGAAACCGCCGCCTACAATTACGACCCCTGCTTCAGTTATGTAAAGCCGCTGATCAGCAGCTTCGACATCTCCATTGCCAATCTTGAGGTAACGCTTGCCGGAAAGCCTTTCACCGGCTATCCGCAGTTCAGCGCACCGGATGAGCTTGCAGCCGCCTCGAAAAATGCCGGCTTCGACATTCTGGTCACTGCCAACAACCATAGCTGCGACCGCGGCGATAAAGGCATACTCCGCACCATACATGTACTTGACAGCCTGGAAATTTCACGAACGGGCACTTTCCGTGACAGTGCCGATTACCGCCGCCTTCACCCGCTGATCGTCAGCAAAAACGATATCACGATTGCCCTTTTCAATTACACCTACGGAACCAACGGAATTCCATTCCACCCGCCGGTTATCGTGAGCATGATTGACACCAGCCGCATCATCAACGACCTGAAGTCGGTTGACCGGAAAGCCATTGACTTTGTGGTGGTTTTTATCCACTGGGGCATTGAGTACCAGTCGCTTCCGGCAAAGGCGGATGTCAGGCTGGCCGGTTTGATGAAAAGATACGGCGCCGATGTGGTGATCGGCTCCCATCCCCATGTTTTGCAGCCAATGGAATACGACGCCCCTTCTGACGATTTGCCGGGCGGCCATCTGCTGGTTTATTCGCTCGGGAACTATGTTTCGAACCAGCGCGACCGCTACCGCGACGGCGGCGCCATGGTGAGCTTTACGCTCTCGAAAACCTGGAACAAAAAAGAAGTTCTCAACCCGGAATATCACCTTACCTGGGTACACACCCCTTTTACCAACGGCAAAAAGCAGTATTACATCCTTCCGGCAAGGGAATTTGAAAACGATTCTACCATGGATGCCGCTTCACTGAGCAAGCTGCGGCTCTTTATCTCGGACTCCGAAGAACTGCTTGGCAAATACAACCGGAATGTGCCGGAATACATACCGTCAAAGTGATGCTTTAGCCGGGGATCCCCCACCCGCTTTATTCCAAACCTGCTTATTCTGACACAGCATGCCGTCAGATTAATAATCCGCTGCCATTTCGTCACCCGGGTCATGGAATTCTTCCGGAGTTAAAATTGCAAAAAATCTAATTTTTATAAGCCTTTGATTATCAAGAATATAATTT
>LUZO01000214.1 GCA_001603685.1 Bacteroidales bacterium Bact_23 | reverse complement strand
GAATGGATCACAATCCAACCCATATAGTTCCTGGACACAATTTTCATTGGTAAATGGCAATACTTATCTTCAGAAAAGGGGAACAACTTATACCTCTTCAAGCCAAATCAATATCAGCTCAAAGAACAATGTAACCATAGGTGCTTACGGATCGGGAAGCAGACCAAAGTTCGTATATACGGGAAGCGGTTATGCTTTTAATATCTCAACCTCATCCAATTGTGTGGTACAGGATTTTGAAGTGTACGGAAGCACAAGCACTTATGCATTAGTAAGGGTAAGTGGAACTGAATCCAGTATTAACCAGAACAACACAATTAATAATTGTGAATTGCATAATGCCCATAATACAAATGCAGGAGGATTTGGCATTCATGCATTTTACAATAATAACCTGAAAATTTTAAACACTGAAATCCACAATGTTGCAATTGACGGGATGTATTTGCGATATACAACAAATACGGAAATAGGCTATTGTAATGTTTATGACATCAACAGGCGTTACTTCCAGAACACGAACCAAAGTGCATCAAGCGGCGATGGAATACAAATGGACGGTAACTATAACGGATTTCACATCCATCACACAATTATTGACAGAACAAATGGAGCTGGCAATAAATATAACCTCATTTTCAACAGCGCACCAGGAGTTTCAGACAATGCATCCGGCATACTTGAATACTGTACTTTTATAAACAGCTCAAATATTGCAGCTGCAGTGCATATTGAACGCGGAAAGGGAATTATAACACGCTATAACAGATTTGAAGGATCGACATTAGGAATAATGCTTGGTGGTTGTTATACCAAAGACAATCTTATACATAACAACCTGTTTTACAACTGCTCCAGGGGCATAGGTGTTGCTGTTGGCGATAACCCGGGGCCGGCAACTGGTACAAAGGTTTATAACAATGTTTTCTATCATGTCACTTCATACCATGTATGGGTTGACAGATCGCAAGTTGAAGCCAGAAACAATATTCACATCCGTACCAACGACTCAGGCGTTGCATTACATAATTATGGCGGAGGTTCCTGGACCTTATCAAACAACTGCTATGGCACAGCTGCTACAGCCGGAACTCCGGGCACCGGTACAAATCCGGTAATAGGCGACCCAAAATTTGCAGATCCGGCAAATTATAACTTTCAATTGCAAAGCTCTTCTCCCTGCATTGATAAAGGGATAAACCTCAACATAACACCTGATGTAAACGGAACCCCAATTCCACAAAACGGAATACCCGATATAGGTGCTTTTGAGCACCAGGGCTCAGGAAGCAGCAACCTTCCGCCTGTTATCAACAATCAGTCATTTTCGGTTAATGAAAACAGCGCAAATGGCACTTTAGTGGGAACTGTGGTTGCCTCTGATCCAAATCAGGGACAAACCCTAACTTACTCAATAACAGCCGGTAACACAAGCAATGCTTTTACCATAAACTCAACAACCGGCCGGATTACCGTTTCAAACAGTGCTGCACTTGATTATGAAACAAAATCTTCGTTTGCTCTTACCGTAAGAGTTGCCGACAATGGTACTCCATCTATGAATTCGCAGGCAACCATTACGATAAATATTATCAATGTAAATGAGGCTCCCGTTATCAATAATCAGTCCTTCAGCATTTCCCAAACTGCAGCAAACGGCACTTTGGCAGGAACTGTTACCGCAACAGATCCCGATCAGGGACAAACGCTCACCTACTCCATTATAAGTGGTAATACCGGCGGTGCTTTTGCAATTAATAGTTCTACCGGAAGGATTACTGTTGCTAACTCATCTGCACTTACTCCACAGACATTTAATCTGATTGTGAGAGCTACTGATAATGGAAGCCCCGTGCTGTATGCTCAGGCAACGGTTTCAATTACTGTAACTAGTGTAAATCAGGCTCCGGTAATCAACAACCAATCTTTTGCGGTTAATGAAATGAGCGCCAATGGCACTGTGGTAGGGACAGTAGTTGCTACAGACCCGAACCCGGGACAGGCGCTGACTTTCAGCATTACCTCAGGTAATACAAACAGCGCTTTTGCAATTAACTCAACATCAGGCAGGTTAACTGTAAACAATTCGGCAGCTTTGGTGTACGCAACTACTCCGGTATTTAACCTCATTGTTAAGGTTACCGACCCCTATAATTTGTCAAGCAGTGCAACCGTAACGGTTAGCCTGAATCCGGAGCCTCCTATGACATTGTCTTTCAGCGTTACCAACGCTACGCCTCCCGGAAATAACGGAGCCATCAATCTGACCGTTAATGGTGGTTTTGGTCCTCACAGTTACATATGGACCGAAAACCAGCCGGCCGGCATCGTTGAGTTACCTGTATCATCGGTATATGCAATTGGTGACGATGGCAATGTACCTCAAAATGTTCTGGATAAGGATTTGAGCACCAGGTGGTCGCATCTTGGCCCCGGATCATGGATCGAGCTTGACCTGGGACAAATCAAAGCCATTAGCAGTTTAAATATTGCATGGTATCGTGATATCTACTACTCATTCAACATCTCTGTTTCGTCGGACAAAACCAGCTATACTCAGGTATTCACAGGCCAGAGTAATCCCAGTCACTTCCCTAACCCCGGCCCATACACATTTAACCAGATTAACGGTCGCTATGTCAGAGTAACAGTGAATGGCAGCAACATAAATGACTGGTCAAGCATTACCGAAATCGAGGTTATGGGAATTAACCCCTTTGCCTATACGAAGGATATTTCAGGGCTTTCTGCCGGAACCTATTTTGTTTCTGTTACAAGTTCATGCGGAAGTACCGTTTCGGGAAGTGCTGTAGTAGGGTATAATCCGGGAAACACTGCTCCGGCTATGGCCAATAAGACTTTTACTTTAAAAGAAAACTCTGCAGCCGGAACCCTCGTTGGAACTATGATTGCCACCGATCCGGATCCCGGTCAGACAATTACCTACTCAATCACCGGCGGAAATACAAGCAGCGCCTTTGCTATTAACCCATCCAACGGAAAAATTACGGTTAATAATGCAGCCGCAATAAACTATGAAGCAAATCCGGTTTTTAATCTGACCATAAAAGCTCAGGATAACGGATCGCCGTCCCTCTCAGTAACAGCTACTGCAACCATTAATCTGGAGGATGTAAATGAGGCTCCCGTTATCAATAATCAGTCCTTCAGCATTTCCCAAACTGCAGCAAACGGCACTTTGGTAGGAACTGTTACCGCAACAGATCCCGATCAGGGACAGACCCTCACCTACTCTATTATAAGTGGCAATACCGGCAGTGCTTTTGCAATTAATAGTTCTACCGGAAGGATTACTGTTGCCAACTCATCTGCACTTACTCCACAGACATATAATCTGATTGTGAGAGCTACTGATAATGGAAGCCCCGTACTGTATGCTCAGGCAACGGTTTCAATTACTGTAACTAGTGTAAATCAGGCTCCGGTAATCAACAACCAATCTTTTGCAGTTAATGAAATGAGCGCCAATGGCACTGTGGTAGGGACAGTAGTTGCTACAGACCCGAACCCGGGACAAACAATTACCTATGCAATAACGGGAGGTAACACCAGTAGTGCTTTTGCCATTAACAGTTCCAACGGCAAGCTGACGGTAAACAATTCTGCAGCTTTGGTGTACTCAACTACTCCGGTATTTAACCTCATTGTTAAGGTAACCGACCCTTATAATTTGTCAAGCAGTGCAACCGTAACGGTTAACCTGAATCCGGAACCTCCTATGACATTGTCTTTCAATGTTACCAACGCAACTCCTCCGGGAAACAACGGAGCCATCAATCTGACCGTTAATGGTGGTTTTGGCCCTCACAGTTACATATGGACCGAATCACAACCCGCCAACATTGTCGAACTCCCCGTTTCATCAGTTTACGCAATTGGTGACGATGGCAATGTACCTCAAAATGTTCTGGATAAGGATTTGAGTACCAGGTGGTCACATCTGAGCCCCGGATCATGGATCGAGCTTGACCTGGGGCAAATCAAAACCATTAGCAGTTTAAATATTGCATGGTATCGTCAGGCATATTATTCATTCAGCATCGCTATTTCATCGGATAAAAGCAATTACACTCAGGTCTTCTCAGGTCAAAGCAATCCAAATCATTTTCCCAACCCGGGCCCTTACTCATTTAACCTGATCAACGGCCGTTATGTGAGGGTATATGTAAATGGAAGCAATATTAATAACTGGTCAAGCATAACTGAAATAGAGGTTATGGGAATTAACCCCTTTGCCTATACGAAGGATATTTCAGGGCTTTCTGCCGGAACCTATTTTGTTTCTGTTACAAGTTCATGCGGAAATACCGTTTCAGGCAATGCTGAAGTCGGATATAATTCCGGAAACAGAGCTCCTGTAATCCGGAATCACGCTTTCAGCATAGCTCAAAATGTTTCAAACGGAGCATTTGTAGGGAATGTTATAGCAACCGATCCGGATCAGGGCCAGACACTCACCTACTCTATTGTAAGCGGAAACACAGGTAATGCTTTTGCAATCAACGCCTCTTCGGGGAATATTACTGTCGCCAACTCCTCTGTCCTGACGCCTCAGGTATATAACCTTACCGTGAGGGCTACTGATAACGGAAGCCCAGTAATGTATGCGCAGGCAAATGTAAGTATCGAGGTTATAGGGGAAAATCATGCTCCAATATTTGGCTATCAAACCTTCAACATTGCCATGTACCCAGCCACCAACTCGTTAGTTGGCACTTTGAACGCTGTAGATCCTGATCCGGGCCAAACACTCACTTATTCCATAACCGGAGGCAACTCATACGGAATATTTGCCCTTGATCCGGCTACCGGCGATATTACAGTATTACTGGGTAATTACCTCCATCCTCGGACAATCTATATGATAGCAAGGGCTACCGATAATGGGAATCCCTCACTATACTCTGATGCTATTGTTCAGATAAATGTCCATGAGACCAATCATGCGCCACAAATTAATTACCAAACCATCTACACATCTACCTATCCTCCCGCGGGTACAATTATTGGCAGGGTTAATTTCAGTGACAAGAATGAAAATCAGAAACACACCTTCGAGATTGTATCGGGAAATTCATTTGACATTTTTGATATTAACCGTGAAACAGGCGACATCATTGTATTGAACCAATGGGTACTCTATGAAAGATCATTCCATCTGAAAATCAGAGTTACAGACAATGGTTATCCCAACCTGTCAGCTGAGGATATGCTTAGCATCTATGTAACCAACTCACCTGGGAATATTACTACCCCGGAAAACCAGCAGCTATTCCATGCATCTACAGATATGCCCGAAGGATGCTCTGTTGGAAAAATTATGTCGAATTTTTCAAGTAAATCTGTCCGGGAAGAATTTTGCCATCTGGACCATCATCCTGAAACAGGATTCGCAGTGGACAGAGTAACGGGTAAAATTATTGTGAGTGACCCTGAAAAATTGACTCCAGGGATTCTGAAATTCAGAACTGGCATCTTCAGTAATGAAGCGACCATTGAATTACAGGAAATAGTAGAAGTAACCATCAATGTAACCGAAAAATCAACTAATGTAAACACCAAAGAAGACAATAATATGCACAGCACTATTGTAGCAACCGAACCAGTGGTTTCCCCCAATCCATCTTACGACGGATTATTCAACCTGAATATGGAGACCGAACAATCAACGCCGGTACAGATTGCAGTTTTTGACCTGTCAGGTAAACTAATCTTAAATTCTGTGAAAATACCCACCGATAGAATTTTGATTAATTTATCAGACCAGCCAAAGGGTGTTTATTTAATAAAAGTCTTTGACGGAAATAAACAGAAAACTTTGAAAGCTGTAATAGGCTAGCCAAGGATACGAC
>LUZO01000213.1 GCA_001603685.1 Bacteroidales bacterium Bact_23 | reverse complement strand
AGGAAGGTATGTATGGGCACGATTTACATCGTATCGAATAATGGAAAGCTTACGAAGAGGGGAGAATCTCTTGTGTTTCTTGATTATGATGGGACACAGTCTACACTTCCACTTCATACGGTAGATCAATTGTTCATCATGGGGACGTTGGAAATCACCGGTCAAGCTTTACGGTTGCTTATGAAACACTCTATCGAAACAGTATTTGTCTCCAAGAATGGAAAGTATGACGGTAAACTGGTGTTTGAGGATGCCAAGAATGTATTTTTACGACAGAGGCAATATGAGCTATTGCACGATGAGCAATTTTGTAGGGAGTTTGTGAGAGCGGTTGTTAAGGGGAAGGTTAAGAACCAATATCTTTTCATGCAAAGGATAGCTAGAAAAGTAGATGGGGATTCTTTTATCAAGAGCCAGATAGCACGAATTGCTGAAGTCATGGAAAAGATTGATGCTGCTCAAACTATTGACAGTCTGCGTGGTTTTGAGGGGTTCGCTGCTACAACCTATTTTTCTGTTTTAGGCAAGAATATCATTCAGCCTTGGGCTGTTTTTAAGCAAAGATCCAAGAACCCTCCGCGCGATGCAGTGAATGCTGTTCTCAGTTTTCTCTACACCTTGCTTTCTTACAGGATAGATGCTTTGATTCTTGCAGAAGGGTTGGATAATGCAGTGGGGATACTGCATACGCTGGCGTATGGTAGGAAGTCATTGGTCTTTGACTTGATGGAAGAGTTCAGAACCCCTCTTGTTGATACTTTGGTTTGTGCTCTGTTCAATATGGCGGTTGTTCAAGTCGCTGATTTCAGGGAGGTTACAGCATCATCCGAGGTACGTGAAGAGGCTGCAGATATTGAGACGGAAAGTTCTGATGATGCTATCCCAGGTGAATTTGAGAAAGCTGTTCTTCTAACTCCAGATGGGCTGCGTAAAGTAGTTGCACAATTTGAGAGAAAACTGCTTGAGGAACATTTCTACGAGCCTCTTGGGAAACGTATAGAATATAAGCAAATTCTCCATGAACAAGTGAAAATGTATAAGAGGTTCGTGATGGGTATGGAAGAAGCCTATAAGCCTGTGGCTATCGTATGAGATATCTCTATTGTTACGATATTGCGAATGCCAAGCGTCTCAGAGCAGTTTGCAAGCTTCTTGAGGAAAAAGGCATTAGGATCCAACGATCCTTTTTTATATGTGATTTGGAATATAATCCAGCAATTGCGCTGTTGAATGAGGTAAAAGAGATTTTGTCCCCTCGGTTTGATTCAGTCTACATGTACGGGATATGTGATTCATGCCAGAGAAAAGTGCATGCTATAGGGGCTGGTGCATATCATATTTTGGAGGATTTCAAGATCTTATGAAAGTGAATTGGTTGATTCTGTATGATATCAGTAATCCTAAACGTTTGAGAAAAGTTTCCAAGTTACTTGAGGGTGAAGGATTACGTGTACAAAAGTCATTGTTTGAATGTACATGGGATGAGGCACATGGTATACTGATGGAGAGCAAGCTTAAAGAGTTGGTCGACC
>LUZO01000212.1 GCA_001603685.1 Bacteroidales bacterium Bact_23 | reverse complement strand
CGATCCGCCTCGTCCAGCCGATCGGGACCGCCGTCCTGAACATGCAGCTCTCCTTCTTCGCCTCCTACGTCGCCCTCTTCGCCGTCGGGATCGCCGCCCGCCGGCGGCGCTGGCTTGAGAGAATCCCCTATCCATTCGGGCTGGCGTGGCTCAAAGCCGCCCTCGTCGGCGGGACCGCCTTCTGGCTCGCCCTCTTCCTCTTCGGCATCGGTCCCGATGGCGATATCTCGATGATCAATGGCGGCCTCTATTGGCAGAGCGCCGCCTACGCCCTATGGGAGGCCTTCTTCTGCCTGGGGGCTTGCCTCGGCATCGTCGTCATATTCCGGGAGCGTTTCAACTCCGGCGGGAGGCTTGCCCGGTTCATGGCCGACAACAGCTTCGCCGTCTACTTCTTCCACCCGGTGATCCTGATCCTCGTCACCGCCGCCCTTCGGGGCTTCGCGCTGCACCCCCTGGCCAAGTTCGCCGTGGCGGCGGCGGTGGCGGTGCCGCTCTGCTTTGTGGTGAGCGAGCTGGTGCTGAGGCGGATACCGGTGGTAGGGAGGGTGCTGTGAGAAGAGGATCATGTGTCGAGGAAGATCGCACCGACGACGGACCGCTCAGCCGAAAGATTGATCAGGAGAAGGTATGAAAAGGTGACCAAATGACATACTATGCCGCTAGATTGTCCTTCTTCAAGCCACCGCAGACAGGTTTTGTCACCGAGAAATCTCAAGACCCGCCTATAGTTCTAGCTGAAAAATTTTTGATTTTTGGTCCGGATCACATCAAAATGCGGAGAATATCTCCTGAAAGACGATATGTCAAAGGTCAAATCGAGTTTTATATAGGCAATGTTTTAACAGAAGGGTCACGGCTAATAGCATTTAAAATCGGAAAGAAAAAGTTGCGACCAAGAGGGACGCACTCCAAGAAAACATTTCGAGAAGTTGAAGAAGAACATTATCCCGCAAGTACAGTACTGTGGTCTGCCGAGTCTCAAATCATCTTTATCGAAAAACCCACGAAAGACCAGATGAGCGTTAATTCGATCATAACTAATCTTCAATATTATTTAAATGGTGTTCTTCTCGCATATGGTTACGCAGTATCCATTGCGCCGTTAACTCATAAATCTACTTTTTGGAATGTAGTTGATACTTATGATAAGATATATAGTGTTGAATTTAGATTATTTGCACCGAATTTATTAGATTTCTCAAAGACTGCAAAAGATTTAGTAAAAAGCATGAAAGAAGATTACAATGCAAATGAAACATCAATTCGTTTATCCAATGATAATGGGAAGCTGTTAATTCCAAAGGAAGATAATTTAATCTTAAACCTATTAGAATGGATCGCAGCAGGAGCAGGCAAATGGTTCGCAAAAGTGGACAAAAATGGGAAAAAAAGCTCGATAAATAGTGATTCTGGATCTAAAAAAATAGATAAGGATTTGCCAGAATATGATGTTAAAACGGCGAAGAATTTTACGAGTGATGCAGTCGATTCTGTAAGTAAACCATAAATATATAAAAGTTTAAACATGAATAAGTTAGCAATAATTATCATTATTATAGCGATAAGTGTTTCAACGCTTGTGATACAGTCTAGCACTAGCTATGTTAGTGAGC
>LUZO01000211.1 GCA_001603685.1 Bacteroidales bacterium Bact_23 | reverse complement strand
TTTTTGCACCCTCAATTACGGCTCCGTAGCTCAATTGAATAGAGCATCTGACTACGGATCAGAAGGCTACAGGTTTGAATCCTGTCGGAGTCACAGACAAAAGGCATTTACCGGTGAGTAAGTGCCTTTTTTTATTCTCCTGGTAGTCGTAACGCACTGATTTTCGCCATAATTATCCATCATAGCCATCTGTTTAGTTTCAGGCAACCATTGGTATCTGCCGGCCAACCCGACCAATGCATACCAAAAAAGCCTGCAAAAAACTGCAGGCTTCGTTGGTTGGTGTGTTTAATAAAGGAATATCAGTTCAGTACATGTACTGATTTAACGATTTCCTTACCTTTTTCGATGGCTTTTTCGTTCTCGGGAATCATTCCGTGGTGACGGGACGGAAGTGACTTCTCAAGCCCCTTACGGATAAATTCGGGCTGAACAACCGGTTTCAGTTTGAGGAACCCGCCCAGAACAACCATATTGAAAACTTTTGTCAGACCCATTTTTGCTGCTTCGTCAGCCGCTTCAATCTGATAGATGTTGATATCCTTGCGCTCCGGATGGCGGGTAATGCCGTTCGGGTCGTAAATCAGCAATCCGCCGGGTTTTACCGATTTCTCGAATTTATCCATCGACTGCTGATTGAGGATGATTGCGGTATCATAAGCATTGATAATGGGTGAGCTGATGCGTTCATCGCTGATGATAACGGTAACATTGGCAGTTCCGCCGCGCATTTCGGGGCCGTATGAGGGCATCCAGCTAACCTCCTTATTGCCCATTACACCGGAATAGGCCAGGATTTTGCCCATTGAAAGGACGCCCTGTCCGCCGAATCCTGCTATAATGATTTCTTCTGTCATTGCTTTAACTTTTTAATGTTTTTCCAGAATAAAACTCTGTTTTACTGTCGGGTGCCGTTTAATCGTTCACCTTGATATCGCCCAGCGGATAGAACGGGAACATATTCTCCACCATCCACTCATTTGATTGAACGGGAGTCATTTTCCAGCCTGAGTTACAGTTTGAAACGATTTCGATAAACGACAGTCCCTTGTTCAGCTTCTGATTTTCAAAAGCTTTGCGGATAGCTTTCTTGGTACGGCGAACATGAGCCGGTGTATGAACAGCCTGACGGGTTACATAAATGGTTCCCGGCAACTGGGCTACCAGTTCGGTGATTTTCAGCGGGTTACCCATCATCTGAACATCCCTGCCGTAAGGCGAGGTGGATGACTTCATTCCCGGAAGGGTGGTCGGCGCCATCTGTCCTCCGGTCATTCCGTAGATACCGTTGTTGATGAATATGATTACGATGTTTTCGCCGCGGTTGCATGCATGGATGGTTTCGGCGGTACCGATGGCTGCAAGGTCGCCGTCGCCCTGATAGGTAAATACGAATTTTTCGGGCATCAGCCTTTTAATGGCGGTTGCCAGTGCGGGTGCGCGTCCGTGCGCGGCCTGCTGCATGTCGATGTCCATAAATTCATAGGCAAGTACTGAACAGCCAACAGGGGCAATACCGATGGTTTTTTCCTGAATATCCATCTCCTCGATCACTTCCATTACGAGGCGGTGAGCCGTGCCGTGGCCGCAGCCGGGGCAGTAGCTCAGCACCTTATCGGTCATCAGATCGGTTTTCTTATAAACCAGATTTTCCGGTTTGCGGATATCTTCCTTGGTTATCATATCTGCCATTGCTTATCCTCCGATTATTTTAGTTTCCATTGCTTCAACCACTTCGGTGGGTGACGGGATGATTCCGCCGTACCTGCCAAAATGTTCTACTTTTAATTGATTTCCAACTGCAAGCCTTACATCTTCCACCATCTGTCCGGCGCTCATCTCAACGGTGAGGATGCCCTTAACCTTCTTCGACAGCTCCTGAAGGATCTTTGTGGGGAACGGGAAAAGGGTGATGGGGCGAAGCAGTCCAACCTTCAGGCCTTTGGCTCTGAGCAGGTCAACTGCCTTCTGGCTGATTCGTGCACTGGTTCCGTAAGCTACTATGATGTATTCTGCATCGTCGCAGTTAATCAGCTCGTAACGAACCTCTTCCTCCTCCATCTGCCTGTATTTTGCCTGCAGTTTGTGGTTGTGGCGCTCCTGGCGGGCTGAATCGAGGTCGAGTGAGGTGATGATGTTGCGCTCTCTGTCTTTTGTTTTTCCGATAGTTGCCCAGGGGGTATTTTTTCTGATCTCCTCTTCGGTCAGGCGGGGTTTTTGCTCTTCAAGCTCCACTTTTTCCATCATCTGTCCGATGGCACCGTCGGAGAGGATAAGAACCGGGTTGCGGTATTTGAATGCCAGGTCGAATCCCAGGCGGGCAAAGTCGGCCATTTCCTGAACCGATGAAGGAGCCAGCACGAGCAAACGGTAGTCGCCGTGTCCGCCGCCCTTGGTTGACTGGAAATAGTCGGATTGGGCGGGCTGAATGGTTCCAAGTCCGGGGCCTCCGCGTACCACATTCAGGATAACGCAGGGAAGTTCGGCACCGGCCATATAGGTGATTCCCTCCTGCTTCAGGCTGATTCCGGGGCTCGACGATGAGGTGAGTACGCGCTTTCCGCAGGCGGCTCCGCCATAAACCATGTTGATGGCGGCAACTTCACTTTCGGCCTGAAGAACCACCATTCCTGTACGCTCATACGGCTTTTCGGCCATCAGGTATTCCATTACCTCCGACTGAGGGGTTATCGGGTAACCAAAGTATCCATCGGCACCTGCGCGGATGGCTGCTTCGGCAAAGGCTTCATTGCCTTTCATTAATCTGAGTTCTTTCATAAAACTTCAAGAATTTTAAGTTCTTACTCTATTTTTTTTCTGTAAACCGTAATTACCCCGTCAGGGCATACAATAGCACAATTGACGCATCCTGTGCAATCATCGTTTACAGATTCGGCATAGTTGTAGCCTTTGCCGTTCACATTTTTCGACAGTGCAATCACATCCTGAGGGCAAACAGGAACACAAACACCGCATCCCTTGCACTTTTCGATGTCAATGACAATGTCACCAATTACTTTTGCCATAATATGTAAATTTAGTTTTGAACGATTTGGTGCAGCGAAATTAGGAATTAAATCCAATACGCTCAGCGCAAACGATTGTAAAATAGTTAAAATGGCTTAATTTATAATGCTTTTAAACAACCGGCCGTTTCCGGCCGGGTTTTAAGCATTTCTGTCAATTAACTGCTACGAATTGTGCGCGTAAAACTTCTTCAGCCGCTCTTCGAGTGCCGGGAACTGATCGGGGTGTACCAGCGATACACATGCCCTGAGCCCCTCGGTCCTGCCGCTTCCGGTTATGGCCAGCGATATTGCGCTGATGCCGTAATAAACCAGCTCCTCAATCAGTTGCTCGCCGGTGTAGCCGGGATATGAAATGGTGAAGTAGAAGCCGTCGGCGATGGGTTTATCAATGTCGGTATCATATACAATGCGGAAGCCGTTGTCGGTAAACAACTTTTTCATGATTTGCGCCTTTTCGCCGTAAACCTTCACATTCTCAATGAAGTTGAACTCACCGTCGTTCACCGCCTTTAGCATGGCAGCCAGGGCATACTGCGCCGAGTGCGAAGTACCTGAACTGAGGGCATATACGGTTCCGAAGATCATCGCTCTGCCGAAAATATCGGTGTTGAAGTGAGGCTTCAGCGCCTCGCACCTGCAGTTGAACAGCTTATCGGAGATCACCATCATACCGATGCGCTGGCCGGCGTAGCTGAATACCTTCGAGCTGGAGATGAACAGGATGTAGTTGTCGGTATATTTTGCCACGGTGGGCTGGAACGGAGGTACGCCAGGTTTAGAGTAATCCTTGCGGAAGTCCATGCCGAAATAGGCCAGGTCTTCGCAGATCACCACATTGTATTTGCTTGCCAGTTCGCCGATGATTCTCAGCTCATCGTCGGTAAAGCAAATCCACGAAGGGTTGTTCGGGTTTGAGTAAAGTACCGAATGAATGTTTCCCTTGGCGAAGTATGATTCCAGTTTATCGCGAAGTTTTTCGCCGCGGTAGTCATACACATCAAAGCTTTCGAACTTCTGTCCCAGCACTTTATGCTGCTGTTTGTGAACGGGGAATCCGGGATCGATAAACAGGGTGGTATCGCGTCCGGGGGTCATGCGCGAGAGGGTGAGAAAGGATGCGAAACTGCCTTGCATCGAGCCAACGGTGGGAATACAGGAAGCAGGATTTACATCGATATCCAGGAAGTTTTTTACAAATCTTGAAATCTCCCTCTTCAGTTCGGGGGTTCCGTCAATATCGGGATAAATGGCTGCCACACCATTGCGCAGTGCCTCAATCTCGGCATTGATGCCAATTTCGGGAGCTGCCAGGCCGGGAATTCCCATCTCCATCCTGATAAACCTGTCGCCTGTCTCCTGCTCAATCAGGTCAATCAACCGCTTGATTTCCCTGATGCTTGCCTTGCCAACGCTTGCCAGACCCATTTCCTTAACCTTGCGGGTAACCACCTCATAATTGATGGGGGTGTCGTTTTTAAACATTTCCTTCATTGTAATATTAGTTTTTTGTTAGTATTTATTTTTTTATTTTTCTCGAAAAAATGTCAAAAGGCAAAACAGCAG
>LUZO01000210.1 GCA_001603685.1 Bacteroidales bacterium Bact_23 | reverse complement strand
GCGTCAGATGTGTATAAGAGACAGGATTTATTTTCAGTGATTTTGTCAGTTGATTTGTGTTTTACATCATTTGCTTAATATTATTGTTATTTTTGCATTCCAAAATCAAATTTGAACCTGAAAAACTGAGCAAAACAGTTAACAACCAACCTCTGTTTCTGCTGTTTATGAACTTCTCTGATTGTGCCGGAGTTTATCCGGAATAACCGGGAATTTCGCTAAATGAGGAATCAACAGAGGAATACGCACTTAATCCAGTATTAATCATTCATTTGAATTCTCCATGGAAATTAAACCGCAATCCGATCTGAATCCTGAGGAAATTATTGAGAATCAGGATGTGAATGCCAATTCTGCTGAAACAGTTGCAGAAGTTACCGAACAACTGACCCAACCCGAAGTGGCGGAACCCGAAGCCGTTTTGCCGGAAGAAAATCCGGATCCGGTGGCAGAAACCGAATCAACAACTGAGGAAGTTGCTGAAACAGTTCAGGAAACTGTAACCGCTGCTGATGCGGAAACAGAAACAGTGGCGGCAGCCGATACCGCAGAAACTCCTGTGGCGGAAGCTGTGGCTGAACCTCAGGCCGAACCGGCCCTTGTTAATGCCGAAGTCGCCGTTGACATTTTCGATGAAGATGCTTCAGAAGAAGATGAGACAGACGAGAGTGCGGAAATCATTCATGATGAAACCGTGCAATCGGTTGAATATGAAGGGATGAGCCGGGAAGAACTGGTGGCCAGGCTTGAAGAGCTTGTAAAGGAAGAAGATATTACAAAGATAAAGGATGCGGTAGCACAGATCAAAGTTCTGTTCCTGAAGCTTAACAAGGAGTTTAAGCATGAAGCCTACCGTAAACTGGCAGCCGAAACTGCCGAAACCGATGGCGATACTCAGGAAGAGGCCGCTGTAGAAATACCGGATGATGAAATTGAAAAACGGTATAAAGCTGCTTTCCAGATATATAAACAAGGCAGAGTTAAGTTCAACGAGGAGCAGGAGAAGATAAAACTCAAAAACCTCGAAATTAAGAACCAGATTCTCGAAGAGTTAAAAGAGCTGATCAATTCCGAGGAGACCCTCAAAAAGACCTACGATGAGTTTAAAGTGCTTCAGGAGCGCTGGAAAACCATTGGAATGGTTCCCAAAACCGAGGTAAACACACTCTGGCAGAACTACCATTTCCTGGTTGAGAAGTTCTTTGATAAGGTGAAAATAAACAAGGAACTGAAAGACCTTGACCTGAAGAAGAATCTTGAGGCAAAAATCAATCTGTGTGAAAAGGCCGAAGAGCTGGTTCTCGAAGACTCAATCATAAAATCATTTAAACAGCTTCAGCAGTATCACGAGGAGTGGAAGGAGATTGGTCCGGTTCCTCAGGATAAAAAAGATGAACTGTGGGACAGGTTCCGCAGCGCTACCGATCAGATTAACGAGCGCCGGCGTGCCTATTACTCGCAGATTCAGGAGAGTATGGAGCAGAATTATGCTGCCAAGCTGATCCTGTGCGAAAAGGCTGAGCAGGTGTTATCGGTTGAACCCGATTCGATCAAAGCATGGCAGGATGCCACCAACCAGATAACCGAACTGCTGCAGGTTTGGAAAACTCTGGGGCCCGCACCCAAAAAACAAAACAACGAAATCTGGGCTCGCTTCAAAAACTCACTCGATGGATTCTTCAAATCCAAGAAAGAGTACTACAACAAGCTGAAAGAGCAGCAGATGCATAACTATAACCTGAAACTCGATTTGTGTGTTCAGGCTGAGGCCCTGCGCAACAGCACCAACTGGCGCAACACCACCCGCGAGCTGATCGATATGCAGAACGAGTGGAAAAAGATCGGGCCGGTTCCGCGCAAACTGAGCGATAAGGTATGGAAACGGTTCAGAAGTGCCTGCGATGAGTTCTTTACCGCAAAATCAGAGTACTTCAAGAATGTTACAGGACATGAGGAAGAGAATCTGAAACTGAAACTCGAACTTATTGAGAAGGTTAAAGCTTTCGAGATCGGGGAGAACCGCAATGAAGCCGTTGAAACCCTGAAGGATTTCCAGCGTCAGTGGATGGAGATAGGCCATGTGCCCATCAAGGAGAAGGAGAAAATCCAGACCGAATTCCGCACATTGGTAAACAAGCATTTCGAAAAGCTGAAAATCGATTCCATTTCGATGGGCGCCATGAACTACAAGAACCGCCTCGACCGGATGACGAAAGATGCTCCCGATGCAGGCCGCATCATCAATAAAGAGAGAAATTATATCCAGGGCAAAATGCAGCAGCTCCAGGAAGATATTAAACTCTGGGAGAATAACATCGGTTTCTTTGCCGACTCCAAAACTGCAAATCTTCTGAAACAGGAATTCGAGAAGAAGATTGAACAGGCACGCCAGGAGTTGCAGATGCTCCAGACTAAGTTGTCCCTGATAATTCAGGAAAACAAAAAGTGATAGGGCCGGATATTTTGCTGTAACGGCAGCGGTTTCATCCGCTTGCAACAGAGAAATATTTCCTCATCAATTGAAATATTGACCACCATCGACCGAATAACCCGGATTAGTCAGCCATGACATAACTTGCAATGGTCTGATTTAATGCGGGTTATTGGTTTTATGGAGGTGGTTGCGCCAGGCGGTAACAGTTCAGCAAAACAGGTGTATCGTGTATCGTTTATTTCAGGGAATGAGATGGTTATGATTTTCTGAAGTAGTATATTTGTGTAGTGTTCACAAATTGGTGTGAAACTGGCAAACCATTTGAATTGCTGATGGTTTGTCATTCGGTTGTTGTTTTACCGGTAGAATATGAAATACTGATTTTATGGCTGGAAATATTTTTGGACATTTTCTTAGGCTCACCTCTTTCGGTGAATCTCACGGGCCATTGATAGGAGGGGTGCTCGACGGATTTCCGGCCGGACTGGAGATTGATGTGAAAGCACTTGCCCTGGCAATGGAGAAACGGAGGCCAGGAAAGGGAGCGTTTCAGACCGCACGGAACGAAAGCGATATTCCGGAACTCGTGTCAGGTGTGTACCAGGGTAAAACTACGGGTGCACCGCTGGCATTCATTATCCGGAATCAGGACCAGCGCCCGGCAGATTATGACAAGCTGGAGCAGTTTTACCGCCCTTCGCACGCAGGTTATTCGTGGGATGCCAAGTTCGGATTTCATGACCCCCGGGGCGGCGGCCGCTCCTCGGCGCGCGAAACGGCTGTCAGGGTTGCAGCAGGAGCTCTGGCCGCTCAGTTACTGGCTAAGTACGATATCAGCCTGACTGCATTTACGGAGCAGATAGGAAATATTCGCATTGATTATGCCAATTCGGCCATCGATGCCGCTTCCGTTGCCGAATCGCCCCTTCGTTGCCCCGATGCAACTGCTGAACCGGAGATGAACCGGCTGCTTGATGCCCTGAAGCAGGATGGTGATTCAACCGGCGGTGTGGTTGGATGTTTCATTAAGGGAGTCCCGGCAGGTATCGGCGAGCCGGTATTCGACCGCTTGCAGGCCGATCTGGCCAAAGCCATGATGAGCATCAATGCGGCGAAAGGCTTTGATTACGGCGATGGCTTTGCAGCTGCAGCCAAACGCGGGTCGGAGCATAACGACCCTTTTACTGGCACCGAAAATGGATTGCGGCCCGCCACAAACCACGCCGGCGGAATTCTGGGCGGTATTTCAACCGGCGAAGATATATTCTTCAGGGTGGCTTTCAAGCCGGTTTCTTCCATCTCAAAACCGCAGCAAACCGCTGATAAATCCGGTGTGGTCAGGGAGCTGGCCATTGGCGGACGGCATGATGTGTGCATAGTCCCCAGGGCGGTGGCCGTGGTAGAAGCAATGGCTGCACTGGTAATTGCCGATCACATGATGATTTCGGGCAGAATCCCGCGCAATATTATCTGAGCTCTTCAGTTTTTAATAAAAAACGCAATAATTTTGAACACTCTTTGAAAGAACATATTCCATGAAAAAAGCAATCAAAATCATTTCCATTATTCTTCTGTCGCTATTGCTGGTACTGGCTATCCTGCCGTTTGCCTTCAAAGGGAAAATCATAAAAGCAATAAAAACGGAAGCCAATAGCAGCCTGAATGCCACCCTCGATTTCGACGGCATCAGCTTGTCGCTGATCCGGAGTTTTCCCGATATCTATCTGGGAATCAGGAAGTTCTCCATTATCGGCGTTGACAATTATCAGGGCGATACCCTGGTTTATATGCCCGATCTGAGGCTGACCTTCAACCTGATGAGTGTGTTCAAAGGCGATGCCTATGAAATCAAATCCGTGAAGCTGAAAAATCCGGTCATAAAGCTGAAAGCGCTTGCCGATGGCAGTGTGAACTGGGATATTGTGAAGGAAGATACCACTGCCGTAGCCGTAACGGAAGAGCCTTCAACGCCTTTCAAAGCGGCGCTTCGTACCATGAAGGTGGAGAACGGCCGCTTGGTATATGATGATATCACCTTCCCGATGCTATTGGATGTCAGGGGATTGGACATGAAGGTGAGCGGCGACCTGGCGCTGGATTTTACCGATCTGATTGCAGAGGCGACGGCTTCGGCAATTAATGTGGATTATGACGGAATCCGCTACATGAATAAAGCCACGGCGGAACTTTCCTCGAAAATTGGCGCCGATCTGGTCAACTGGAAGTTTACTTTTGAAGATGCAAAACTGCGGATTAACGAACTCGATCTGCTTGCTTCCGGCTTCTTTGCCATGCCCGATGAGGGGTATGATATGGACATTGATTTTGAAGCGCCGAAAAGCGATTTCCGGAGCATTTTATCACTGGTTCCCGCTGTCTATTCAAAGGATTTTGCATCGGTGCAGACTGAAGGAAACCTTGCGTTCAAGGGGTTTGTGAAAGGGTTATACAGCGATGAAACCATGCCCGGTTTCGGACTGAACCTGAAAGTGGAGAATGCCATGTTCCGCTATCCCGATCTGCCCGAGGCGGTTAAAAATATTGCAATTGCCGCCGATATTTCCAATGCTTCCGGCGATCCGGATGCAACCATCATCGATGTGAGCAGGATGCATCTTGAAATGGGCGGAAACCCTGTGGATATCAGGTTGTATGCCAGCACCCCCGTAAGCGATCCTTTTATCGACACAAAGATTGTGGCAAAGATGAATCTGTCGGATGTCGGCAAGTTTTATCCGCTCGAAGCCGGCGATGAACTGGCCGGAATGCTGGATGCCGATCTTACCGCAAAAGGAAAACTGTCGGCCATCGAAAGCGGCAGATATCAGGATTTTGATGCCGACGGACATTTCCATGTATCGGGCGTGCGCTATAAAACCGCTTCCTTGCCTCAGGGTGTGGAAGTGAGCGAGGCACGGCTCAATCTCAGTCCGGCTGTGGCTGAGTTGCCGGTAATGAAGGCGGTAATCGGAAAGAACGATCTGGCGGCCAATGGAAGGCTTGAGAATATCATGGCTTATGCCTTTGGCAAAGGCGACCTCAAAGGATATCTCAATCTGAATTCAAATCACCTGAATGTGAACGACTTTCTGACCGATTCCGGAGAAGCTGCCGCCGAAAGCGATACCACGTCAATCGGCATCATCGAAATACCGCGCGGAATAGACTTTAACCTGACCGCATCAATGGATCAGGTGCTGTATGACAATATGGATCTGAGAAATGTTAAGGGAAGCATCAAAATAAAAGATCAGAGCCTGAGGTTTGAGAACATCGGAATGAATACCCTTGAAGGGTTTATCGGCCTCAGCGGTTATTACTCCACCGTGAACGCTGCAAGACCGGAGGTGGATTTCCATCTTGATATCCGCGATGTGGATGTGAAACAGGCATTTCTTACCTTCAATACCATGGAGAAGCTTGCGCCACTGGCAGGAGTCGCATCCGGAAAAATCAGCACGCTGCTGAACCTGAAAACCGGTCTGAACGGAAATATGATGCCTGACTTTGCTTCGTTCAATGGCGCCGGTAAGCTGATGTCGCCAGCCCTGACTTTAAACAATGTCAGCAGTTTCAACAAACTTGCCGATGTGCTGAAGATTGAAAAGCTGCGTCAGTGGGTCATCGAAAAGATCAACCTCTCGTTTGAAGTCGTTGCCGGGAAGGTGTTTGTGAAGCCCTTTACCACTTCCTTGGGCAATACCAAAGCCGAAATCTCGGGCTGGAACTCATTCGATCAGACCCTCGAATATGTGATGCAGCTGAATATCCCGCGCTCCGAGTTTGGTGGTGCCGCCAACAATGTGCTGAACAATCTGGTAAACGAAGCGAATAAGAAAGGTGCAAATTTCAGCGTTGGCGATATGATTCCCGTTGCCGTGCTGATTACCGGAACAGTGAATAATCCGGTAATTACCACCAGCCTTAAAACTGCCGCCGGTAATGTTTTTGAGGATATGAAACAGCAGATCAACGAAACCATTGACCAGAAGAAAGAGGAGGCGATAACAAAAGTCCGCGAAGAGGCGGCAAAGTATATTGAAGAGGCAAATCAGCGTGCGCAGAAGATCCTTGCCGATGCTCAGAAACAGGCCGATGAGGTGGTAAGGCTTGCCAACGAATCAGCCGCCAGGCTGAAAACCGAAGCCGACAAGCAGGCTGAGAAACTGGTTGCAGATGCGGCTAAGAAAGGCCCCATTGCCGAACTGGCCGCAAAGAAAGCCGGTGACAAGCTGAAGTCCGAGGCAGTTGAACAAGGCAACAAACTTGTATCGGAAGCACAAAAACAATCGGACAACATCATGTCGAAAGCGCGAACGGAATCCGATAAGATAGTGGAAGAGGCCAGAATCAGGGCCGAAGGCGGCAAATAGTCCGGTTTGGATACAAAAAAAATGACTTGCCGTTTCCATAAGAACGACAGGTCATTTTTTTTAAGGCTGAATCTTATGTACCGTATGTCAGATGCTTTCTGTCTCTACAATTTTTGCAAGCAGGTCGCTGTATGGGACAATCAGGTACTTCCGCCCTTCAAATTCGATGTCGGTTCCTGAATATTTTCTGAACAATACAGTATCGCCCGCTGAGATTTCACTGTTTTCGATATTTCCGGTAGCAATTACCTTAGCCATCTGAGGTTTTTCTTTTGCGGTATCGGGGATAATGATTCCTCCGGCGGTGCGCTGCTCACCTGAAGGCTCGTTCATATCGAGCAAAACATTCTGATTGAGTGGTTGAAGTTCTTTCATCTTTGGGTGTTATTTTGAGGTTAATATTTGTTGATTTTTATCCGTTGATGTTCAGCAGACGGTTGATCTTAGCCTTGTCGAAGCCGATTACCCATTCGCCGCCGATTTCGGCCTGAGGAACGCCGGTTTGTCCGGTGCGGTTTACAAGCTCGCGGGCTGCCGAGGGGTCGGCTGCCACATCCACATCGGTAAAAGCTATCTTGTGCTGACGGAGATAGTTTTTCAGCGTGGTACACCACGGGCACGACGGAGTGGAGTAAACCGTGACCGAAGGCCCGCCACTTTCACCTGCATCCGCCTGATACAGTTGATTTTCAATTAGTTTCTGGTAGTAGTCTGTAGTCTGGCAACCTTTGATGATATTTTTCAGGTTCTCTTTCTCAAAAACCAGCAGCGAAGGCACGGTATCTACGCCATACGCAGGATGAATATCGCGTACATTTACCACATCGGCCTTCAGAATAACGGCCTCTTCAATCAGCGCAGCGGTGTCGTTCAGATAGCTTTCGGCGCAGCCCGAAGTAGCCGAGTTGCTTTTGTAAAGCAAAACAAAGGTACGATCGTTTGCCGAGAGGGATTGTTTCAGTTCTGACAGGGAGTTTATCGATCTTACTTTCATGATTTTTATGTTTTTGTGGTGATTTCTCAATTTTTATGCCAATGCCACGATCTTGTCAGCCGATGACAATTCAATATAGTGATAAACAAGCGATTTAACAATAAATGTCGATAACTGCTAATCAAAAAGGATGGATGGATAATTTC